>JALSON010000001.1 GCA_026986455.1 Thermococcaceae archaeon
CGAAGCGAAAACGAAAACCTCAACTCCTCCGCCCTCTTCCGCTCCGCCTCAAGCCACGCTACCACGTCCGCCACTGTGGGCCTTTCGGCCTGCTCCAACACCGCCCGCTCCCGAGCCACAAACTCCCAAAACCCGGCGACCTCACTCATTTTTATCCCTCCTCAACCATACGCGGAACAGCTTGTAGCTCGATTCAACCGAGCGAACAACGAAACCATCGCTCTGAAGCGATTCAACGGCCCTCAAGAACCCCTGAAAATCCTCCCAAGTTGCGGGAGTCGTCAGGCTAAGCACTACCGCGCCCGGAACTTCCGAGGGCTTTGTAATCCGGACCCTCGAAAATACGGGCTCAGACTCGGGAAGCAACTCAGACATCGGCATTCACCTCCAGCTTCTTAACCTTCCAGCCGAGGAGACCGACCTCATGCGAAGGCTCAAGGACGAGGCCGAGCTCCTTAGAAACGAAAACCTTACCCTCAAGCACAAACCAACGCTTCTGAAACGCTTCCGCCTTCTTCATCAATGCCTCACCCTTCTCAGAATAGCCAAGCCTCCTAAACAGTTCGAGGAGCTTAAGCTCCGGGTACATTGAGAGGACCCTCTGAACCTCATCACGAAGGTCGCGGGCCTCACGCTCACGGGCAGGAATCGCACCAGACTTCTCAAGCTCATTCTGAAGGCGCTCTACAAGACGCTTAAGTTCCTCGTTTTCCTTTTTGAGTGCCTTTATCTCTTCGTCTTTTTCCGCAACTTTCCTCATCAGAATAGCTTTTTCTGCATTCTTTGACCTAAGGAGCATACCAACGTAAACACCAACTGGCAAGGTGCCCTTTTGTTCATAGAGCCTTTCCTTATCCTCTCTCTCCATCCAGAATGCAGTATATACCGGGTCATCGAATACTGGTGGCCTTCCAGGCCCACTGCGGTTCTTGCGTTTCTGTGCCATTCCCACCACCGAGTAAAAGAGTCAAACCTTCACCAGGGCCTGCAGGCGTTCAACTTCTTTCTTCAGCTTCTCGTTCTCAGCCTTCAAGCGGACAAGCTCCTCGAGCTTGTCGTCCTTGGCCATGAGGTCCAGAAACTTCCAGCGCGGGAGATCTCCTCGCATTGTTTCGAGCTTTTCAAAGAGGCTATAAGGCACGTCCACAACCCACTTGACTTTGGGTTCTGCGACCATCTTCATCACCTTATACGTTTTATTCGTATATACGTATGATACGTATCCTTAAATAGTTTTCTGTTCATAGTTGTTCATTTTGACTAGGTTTGTGTTTGTAGATTCAGAAAACAGTGTTTATTACTCGGCAGTCGAGAAAAGAGCACGAATTTAATTTTATAAAATTAAATTAGCTCAATCGGAGCAATATCCACCCCGTAAAAAGCCAAAACACAATTTTTCTTTCTGCTTTCTACAAGAATTAAATAAATTAAATAAATTTAAACTGGATATATTGAATTAGAAAGAAAGAAGCTTTTTCTCTTCATCCTTTGTGAGAAGTTTGTATTTTGTGAGTGACAACTGTTTGATGAGTTCAGAACGGTCACCGAATAAGTCTTTTAACCGATATGCTTTAATCACTAATACCTCGACAATAGAGTCTTTTTTGATCCCCATTTGATCTCTTAACCCCTTAGGTATTGTGATATTGCCTTTATCAACAACTTTAGCGACAAACATGCCACGTGATACCCCGTCTCCTTGTTTGACCCTTATAATCAATTCTACATAGTCACCAACGTCGAGATTGTGATATAACCGTGTCCATAATGGGAATGTGAACTGACCACCACGAGTAACTTTCGCGTGGAATTTCGCTAGTGGTTCTTTGGTTTCTTTCATTGGCTCACCTCGGGTTGGATTTTAGCGGTTGTTTACTGTTGGGTTTTGGGAATAAATAAGGTTTGTCGTTTTGTAGGTTTTAGAATTGGATCCTTTCAAGTCATCAAGGGATGTGCCGGGCGAGAAGTAGGGGTGTGATGTGTTTGGTTATTACGGCCTGCATTATTTCTGGTAGGCTCTGTTCTTTGCTTGGTATGGGCTGTGTGTGGCCTCTGCCGTGCATGTGGAGGGGCCAGGATTGGAATGTTGGTTCGTCGTGGAAGTTGTCCCATCCTACAATCTCGTGGCCGTGTGAGTCTCTTAAGTATGCTGAGAATTTGCGCTGGTAGATTGTTTTGTTGTTGCAGTCATGTTCTATGAAGCGGTCGATGATGTAGAGGACGTGGCCGGTTGTGAAGGTTATTCTGGCCTGGTACTCTAAGTTGTCGTCGGGTGTGGCCGGTGGGCGGGGTTTGAATTCTACCCTATCAATTATTTCGTAGCGGATTAGCCTGCGTTCGATGTTTTTGAGAAAAGTTGTGTTGCTCAGGAGGAGTTTGAAGGCTTTGTCCCGAGGAGGGAGGGCTTTTGAATGTTTATCTTCGAAAATAGCTACTACCAGGGGGATTCTGCTCACAGACGGCCCTCCTTTCGCAGGAGTTCCTCATAGTGAATCCAGGTTTCGAGGATTATGCTGAGGTGGGGGTTGGTTTTGGCCAGTTCTTTGAGGTGTTCTTTGGAGCCGTATTCCTGCTGGTATTCCTGTATTATTTCCCTCATTTCTTGGAGCTGTTCTTCTTTTGTTGCCAGTGGGACGCCGAGGCCTTCGCTGACTTCTATTATTTCTTGAGGGGTGGTGAGTAGAAGGATCTCGCTTGCTGAGGCTTCGGCATCAGCTATTAAGGTTCTCATTAACTTATTGAGCTCCCTCTTGTCCATTCTGTGAATGGATTCTCGTAGGGGTTCTTCGGTCAAGAGTGTGGTTTGCATGTTCTCACCTGTTGATGCTTTGGAAGTTAAATAATAAATAACTTACGGAATTATTACTATAGAAGCAGGTAACTCGCGTGGAATTTCGCTAGTGGTTCGATGATTTTAGCGGGCTGGTCTGGCATGGGGTGGCCTCCTTTGTAGTATGTGGTGTTTTTTGTAATAAAGGTTTTGTGGTGTTTGCTCCAGGATTTTGTATGTTATTTTAGATTTTGATATTTTTTCCATCATTTTGCTGCGTAAGTTTAAAATACTTTGTAGTATATTTTATGTGACTAAAAGAGCGGAGGAGGGCCCTGTTATGGCTGATATTCCTGAGCCGTACAAGAGGCTGGTTAGCTCTGATGAGGTTGAGGGTTTAAGGGATTTAACAAAACCTCGTCCGTTGAGGCCTAAGGGAGTTATTATTGGCGAGAAACGTGTTCGCCCTGGACATTTGTGGTTTGGGTTCGCGTTCTTTGCTTTTTTGTTGTTCTTGGGGGTTCTCCTTTTGATGTATCCACCATACTCCTCTCATGAAATCTCGATTCAAGGGACGTTAAGACCTCAGTATTATTATCACCCTTCATTCAACATGAGCAAAGGCGAAAAGTTGATTATCCAAGGATATGTAAAAGGTGGCAATGATGATATTTGGATTTATATTAAATCAGGTTCGAAGACAGTTAAAAGTTTTGGGAAGGTTGAGAGTCCGATTGAGTTGAGCTTCACAGCTCCAGATGATGGGATTTACACTCTGTACATAGACAATAGTATCAGTTTAGTAACTTCGAAGTATGTGGATTTGAAGATTATTCATGAATATTATGATTATAGTTGGGGGGTTATTCTGTTCCTCTTGGGGGTAGGTTTTGTATTGTTTTTCTTATGGCGCTTAATTAAAGGGGCAAGGGTGCTGTTGGTAAAAGTTGGTGATGAAATTTATGAATTTATGTGGTCTAAAGTACGGGGGAATAAAGTTGGGGTTTGCGTGAAAATCAATGGTTATGAGTTGCCGAAAAAACTGATGCCGGGTGAGAAGTTCAAGATAGGTCCTAATGACGAGCATCTTCTTGAGATTGATTTATGGCATGGGAAGTGGTTTACTACTGGAATTTCCATCAAACTCGATGGCCGTGAGGTCGGCCGGTTGCCGTGAGGTTTTCTTTTTATAATAATGAAAGTCAGGGCAGGTCGTTGATGATGCAGAGTTTTTTGAGTTCGACTGCAACGTCTTCGATGAGTTTGCGTCCGTATTCTGTCCCCATGAGCTCCCATGCTTCCGCGAGCTTTTTCTGAATTTCTTTGAGTATTTCCTCGTTGAGCTCTTTCTTTTTCTTGAGGCCCCATGCACTCTTTTTGTTCATCTTCTTTTCTTTTGGCTGTTCTTCAATTGGTGTTCCTACTTCTTTGAACTCCTGGCTTGCGATCTGTTTTAGTAGGTCCTCTGGATTCGGGTTCTCCAATGCTTCCACTTTCTCACTCTCCTAAAACGCTCTTAAGCTCGCGTCTGATTGGGTTCTCGTCGAAGGCCATTTCGGTGCCGCCGAATTTTTCTTTTTCTTTCTTTCCATCCTTCTCTCTGTCCTTCCAGTAGATTTTTACTCTCGGGTTGATGTTCAATGCGAGCTCTACTTCTTTCTTTGCTTCCTGTAGCAGGTAGAAGTATTTTTCTCTGTATTTGTCACGCTCGGCTTTGACCGCCTCGTAAGCTTCCCATCCTCTTGTGATTGTTGGGTGGACCACCATGGGGATGGCTTCCTGCTGTCCTGTTCCGACTATCTCTTCGATTGTCTTGCAGTAGATTGTTATGGTCTCGTTGTTGAATTGCACGATTTTCTTGTGTGCTTTCAGAATCTTGTGTGGTGGCTGCTTTCCAACGAACCTCGCAAGGCTCCACCAGAGAGAATCGAGCCAGGAGGGCGGCCGCTCCTGGTAATAAATCCAGTACTCATCATAGTTTATGAGGTAGCTTTCAGGATAACCGAGGATAATGCTCCCTTCTTCGGGTGTCACGGCAATTAAAAGCTTTTGATAGGTTTCTTTAATCTGGCTCATCCTTTGTGCTAAAATGCGGTGTTTTTGGATTCTCTCCTCGACCCGCTTTTCAACTTCTTCTTCCAGGTCGAAGTTCAGGAGGGCGGCTTCTTCATCTGTCATCACGATTTGCCCAACTTCACTCTTTTTCTTTTTTCTCCTAAATCTATCAAACAACCCCATTTTCTGTCACCTCAAAAGCTTTGATTTGGGCGAAAATACATTTTAACGGTGAATTCTCTATCAAAAGAAAACCAGCCTCTTCCTTTCTTCTTTCTGCGCTTCATAAATTCCTCAAAGCTCCCATGTTCAATGGGTATCCTCAGCCGGTCTCCGTCCATGATGGCGACGCGGAGGATGTCGAGGTCTTTGGGACTTGCTAAAGCTCCAATGACGGCGATGTGGGCGGCGCCCATGATGAGCGACATGGGGAGTTTGTAGAGGTATTGGGTGCCTGCCACTACGTTTATGCTCAATGAGCGCCCTTTCCTGTAAAGTTCTTCAATTGCTTTCCATGCTAAGTTATGCCTTGAGGCTTCTCCTGCCGTGCCGATGAGGTCCTGAATCTCATCGAAGAATATCCAGATGTCCATGCGGTGTTTTCCGGCGATGTGCTTGAGCCTGTCCCACAAGAGGTACATTATTAGCCGTTGTTCTTCGAGATCGAGGTTGGAGTTATCCGAAAAGTCGATTATGTTAATCCTATCTGCTGTTAAGTAGCTCGTAAAGTCCTTTTGGGAGTCTTTCACGTAAAGCGGGTCTGCTGCTATTTCTTCCATGATGGACTTGATGCTTTCCCATGTACTTTCTCTTATCTGCTCTTGGGAGTAAATCATCCCCATGAGCTTTTTGGGGTCGTGAATTCCATATACTTTCCAGTACTTACGGATTAATCTGCCGTAGGCCGTTCCTTTTGGGATGTCAAACTTTTGGGAGAGCATTTCAAAAGTTAGGTGTTTGTACTGGATGTGGCCTTCAATTACTTCAGCTTCGGGCCCGTTGTCCAGTTTAATGGCATAAACGCTTCTCGTAGGCCTGAAGACTATTCTCCTCGTTGGGAAGCTTCTGATGTTGAGGCCGTGCCATGTGAAAATGTTCACAGGATAAGGTTTTCTGGAGATGTAAGCAT
>JALSON010000002.1 GCA_026986455.1 Thermococcaceae archaeon
CTCGCATATTCCTTCAAAAACAGAACACTCCTTCAGGCAGCCCAGGTCGCCCACACACATGAGGTCATCAACGGCGGTGGCCTTGGGGATGTCATAGCCCAGCTGCACGGAGGTATTGAGATGAGGATAAAGGCCGGCGCCCCCGGAATAGGCGTTGTCGACAGCATATTCTTCAATGATTACAGGGTCCTTGCGGTACCGCTCGGCAGGCTGAGCACGAGAGAAATCCTGAAAGGGGATGTGATTGAAAAAATCGAGTTTGAAGGAAGGCGGGCCCTAGATATGCTCCTGAGGTCCCCAACTCCAGAAAACATGATGCGCCTAGCGAGGGATTTTGCGGAAAAAACCGGCCTCCTTGAGGGGGAGCTCCTTGAAATAGCGAGGGAGCTGGACAGGGTTCTGAGGCTCCCTTCCTCAATGGTGATGCTCGGAAGGAGCATCTTTGCCCTGCTCCGCCCGGACGAGGTTCAGAGCGCGGGAGAGGTTCTCGAAGAACTATCCATAGAGGATTATTCAATCTGCGAAATCTACAACGAGAAGCCGAAGGTTGGCAGGTGGAAGGGCTAAACATTTTTTACCTTCGGCGTCGATAATCTCCAGGGTGATTACTATGAAATACAGCGAGCTTGCAGACTTGTATCAGAGGCTTGAGAAGACCACGCTGAAAACCCTGAAAACAAAGTATGTGGCTGAATTTCTAAGGAGTGTGGAAGATGCCCGGCTGCTTGAAATTCTGCCGTATCTTATCCTTGGAAAAGTTTTCCCGGACTGGGATGAGAGAGAACTCGGAGTGGGCGAGAAGCTGCTGATAAGGGCCGTTTCAATGGCCACAGGCATCAGGGCTGAGGAGATTGAAAACTCCGTTAAGGATACGGGGGATTTAGGGGAGAGCGTTGCACTGGCCCTTAAAAGGAGAAGACAGAAAAGCTTCTTCTCCCAGACGCTGACGATAAAGAGGGTATACGAGACGTTCATCAAAATAGCGGAGACGAGCGGGGAGAGGAGTCAGGACAGGAAGCTGAAGTACCTCGCAAATCTCTACATGGATGCAAAGCCGGAGGAGGGCAAGTACCTCACCAGAACAATACTCGGCACCATGAGAACTGGGGTGGCGGAGGGCATTCTCAGGGATGCCATCGCGGAGGCCTTCAGGGTTAAGCCGGAGCTTGTTGAGAGGGCATACATGCTCACAAGTGATTTCGGATACGTGACAAAGACCGCAAAGCTTGAGGGCAATGAAGGCCTCAGCAGGGTTCATATTCAGGTGGGGAAGCCGATAAGGCCGATGCTCGCTCAGGTTGCGGCAAATATTGAAGAGGCCCTGAGGGAAATGGGAGGAAGGGCGGCGTTTGAAATAAAATACGACGGTGCGAGGGTTCAGGTTCACAAGGATGGTGGAAAAATCACGATATACTCAAGGAGACTTGAGAACGTCACGAAATCAATTCCGGAAGTCGTTGAGAGAATAAAGGAGCACATCAAAGCCGAGAAAGCCATTGTAGAGGGAGAACTCGTTGCTGTCGGAGAGAACGACAGGCCAAGGCCCTTCCAGTTTGTCCTCAGAAGGTTCAGGAGGAAGTATAACATCGATGACATGATTGAAAGGATACCCCTTGAGCTCAACCTCTTCGATGTCCTCTATGCAGACGGTTCTGAGCTCATAGACTCCCCATTCAGCGACAGAAGGCGCTCCCTTGAAGGAATCGTTGAGGAGGCGGAGGGAATAAGGCTGGCAGCCCAGCTCGTCACCGATGATCCCGCAGAAGCCGAGGAGTTCTATAAAAAAGCACTGGAGCTCGGACATGAGGGGGTTATGGTGAAGAGGCTGGATTCCGTTTATGAACCCGGAAACAGGGGCAAAAAGTGGCTCAAGGTAAAGCCCACGATGGAAAACCTCGATCTGGTAATCATTGGTGCTGAATGGGGTGAGGGCAGGAGAAGCCATGTCTTCGCATCCTACCTCCTTGGGGCCTATGATCCCGGACAGGGGGCCTTCCTGCCGGTTGGTAAGGTCGGGAGCGGATTTACGGATGAGGATCTGGTGGAATTCACAAAGCTGCTGAAGCCGCTCGTTGTGAGGGAGGAGGGAAAGAACGTTGAAATAGAGCCCAAAGTCGTCATCCAGGTTACCTATCAGGAGATTCAGAAAAGCCCGAAGTATGAGAGCGGCTTTGCACTGAGGTTCCCCCGCTACGTTGCTTTGAGGGAGGACAAAAGCCCGGAGGAGGCGGATACACTGGAAAGGATAGCCCAGCTCTATGAGCTTCAGGAGCGGTTCAAGGCAGGGCGGAGATAATTTCCTTCCTCACAGTCTGCAGCGCTCTGTCCACGGCAATCTTGAGTGAAAGGATGGCAATGACGCTCAGAAGGACAGCGGCTGCTATCATCCCCTCATTTTCTCCGGCGGATGCCGCCAGCACGGGATAGTCATATACCGAATGGGCAAAAACGGCAAAAGCCCATCCCGCCAGCGCTTCTCTATTCTTTCCATAGAGCAGATAGCTCAGGGGAACCGCTGTCCACAGCACGTGGAAGGCAACTACGACCAATCTAACTCCAAAAAGCAGCATCTGGGTACCGTTCCGGGTCGGTGCAAGAGCGAAGGCCGAAATGTACGAGAGCGTCTCAAAAACGGCAAACACCACTGCGGTTCCAATGGTGAGCTTCCAGAGATATGATTTTTCCCCTCTTTTCAGCAGAATTAAAAGGGGAGAGAGCTTGAGGCTCTCCTCAATGATTCCAATTGAGAGCGCCATGGTCAGAGGCGACCGGTAAATCCTCCATACGGACAGCTCAAGAATCCCCGAAATAAACAGCAGCAAAATTCCCCCGAAAAATATATATGGAAGCCGGACGGTCTCCGGAAGCTCCTCCCATTTTTCCCTAACCTTTTTAAGGCCATCTAATGCCACCAGCCCTCCGAGGAGTACTATAACCCCGATATATGCCCCAAGGATTCCGGCAATCATCATCGGGTTCCATTTGTCCATGAAGGTTTATTAACCTGCCTAGGGATGGCTGGTTTTATTCTTTATTCCGGGCATGTACTGGCAGGATAAGGCTAACTGTGCTTTTTCCTAAGAGCCCACCCGGCACCCAAAGTTTTAAAACAGCCTGCAATACGCAAATTGATACAGAGGTGCCAAAGATGAAGGAAGAGCTGATCAGGATGATATTTAAGGAAAACGTCATTCGTTTTGGCCATTTCATCCTCACTTCCGGCAGGGAAAGCGACTACTACATTGATATCAAAAAGCTCATAACAAACCCCCGGGCGTTGAAGCTCATTGCAGAGCTCATGGAGGAAAAAACCCGGAGGTTAAACATTGAATTCGACAAAATTGCAGGCCCAGAACTGGGTGCTGTGCCGATAGCAACGGCGCTGGCCCTGAAAACCGGGAAACCCCTCCTCATAATCCGAAAGAAAAAGAAGGAGCACGGGACAGGGAAACAGATTGAGGGAGACGTCAATCCGGGCGACAGGGTTCTACTGGTGGAGGATGTTACGACAACGGGGGGAAGTGTTCTGAGGGCCGCGAAGATACTCGAAGAAAACGGTGCGAGGGTTGCGGCGATATGTGTTGTCGTGGATAGGGAGGAAGGGGCTGAGGACGCTATCGGCAGGGAATACACGTTTCTACCCCTGGTGACCGTTGGTGATCTGTTTCATCATTCAAAACGCTTGAGATCCAGAGGCTGAGCCTAAAATTAGACAGAAGAAGCAAAAAATCAGACATAATCTTCAAGGGTTTTGGCCCTCACCATGATTGAAGCCTTTTCCTTTCCGTAATAGACCTCAACAAGGCCATCGGATTCAAGCTTTTTAACGGTCTGGAGAAGGGTGTGCATTGGCGTTTCAAGCTCGGAGCTTAATTTTTGAAGAGAAGTTGCCTTCTTTTTTGTGGCAAGGGTTTTATACACGATATCCTTCCTCCGGCCCAGCATCAGGGATGCACCATATAGATTATGCAGGCAATCTAAATAAACCTTGCTGGACAGTTTTTGCCATTATGGCAGGTGCAGATTTATAAATGCCAGCGCCATTCCTGAAAACATGAGGGTTGAAATCCAGAAACTCGAAGCGGACGGCCTTGGAAAAGCCAGAATTGGAAGGAAGACCATTTACGTTCCTTTCACTGCACCCGGGGATGTCGTGGAAATCAGAAAATGGCATCGCGAAAAGAAGAAGCTGGTTGCCCACGATTATGAAATAATCGAGCCCTCTCCCATCAGGATAAACCCCCAATGCCCGTATTCTGGGAAATGCGGCGGCTGTCTTCTTCAGCATCTGCCCTATAGGGAACAGGTTAGGCTCAAGGAGGAAAAGCTCTCCAATATCCTCGGATTTGAGGTTGATGTCCTGCCCTCCCCGAAAATTTACGGCCACAGAAACCGGATTGATGTTGTCACCTCGACGGGAGGAATAGGTTTCAGGAGGAGGGGAACGTGGTGGGATGTCGTTGATATTGAGGAGTGCAAGGTCTTCGGTGAAAGGAGCCGAACCGCCCTGAAGGCATTGAGAGAGTTCATCCATGATTTTAAGCTGCAGCTATACGACATACGAAAGAATGAGGGTTTTTTGAGGTATATTGTCCTCAGGGAAGGAAAGTTCACGGGGGAGCTCATGGTGAATCTTGTTACGGCCGAAGGGATGCTTCCCGGGGATGTTGAGAGCTATTTCCCCTTTGCAGACTCGCTTTACTGGAGCATAAACAGGAGCAAAAGCGATGTCTCGTTTGGAGATGTTGAGAAGTTCTGGGGCAGTGAGTTCATAATGGAGAGGATAGACGATGTGATTTACCTGATACATCCGAACAGCTTTTTCCAGACAAATTCATACCAGGCCGTCAATCTCGTGGAAGAGGCCTCCCGGCTTGTTGATGGTGAGAGGGTGCTTGATCTCTATTCGGGCGTTGGAACATTCGGGGTTTATCTCGCCAAACGGGGATTCACCGTTGAGGGAGTTGAGGTCAACCCCTTCGCTGTGAAGATGGCGAGGAAAAACACCGAGCTGAACGGTGTTGAGGCTGAATTCAGGGTGGGGAGGGATAAGGATGTCGAAAACCTCGGGGCGTATGACACGGTAATCGTCGACCCACCGAGAGCGGGTTTGCATCCCAAACTCATAAGGAAAATCTTAAAAGAAAAACCGAACACCATTATTTATATATCCTGCAATCCCAGAACCCTTGCCGCCAATCTCGCAGGGCTTTCGGAGATGTACTCCATTGAGGAGGCCAGGGGCTTTGACATGTTCCCCCACACCTCCCATGTAGAGACGTTGGTAAAACTGCATTTGAAGGTTTAGATTTAGAACCGTAAGGTTCAAAAACTTAATAAACTTGTTTGACATATCTACAATGAGGTGGAAAAATGCTGGATGAGAGGGATAAGGTTATAATTGAGATGCTCACCAGGGATGCAAGGACTCCGTTTACGGAGATAGCCAAGGTTCTCGGCATAAGCGAAACCGCCGTGAGGAAAAGGGTCAGGGCTCTTGAAGATGCCGGAGTTATAAGGCAGTACACCGTCAAGGTTGACCCCACAAAGCTCGGCTACCATCTGGTGAGCCTCACAGGGGTGGATACGCTTCCGGAGAAGATATTTGAGGTTGCAAACAAACTTAAGGAATTCGATTTCGTCAAGGAAATCTATCTGACCAGCGGAGACCACATGATAATGACAGAAATCTGGGCAAAGAACGGGGAGGATCTTTCGGACATAATCTCAAACAAGATTGGAAAGATTGAGGGCATCACAAAGGTGTGTCCTGCTGTGATACTTGAGAGGCTGAAGTGATAAAGCTTTTAAACCCATTCTTTATTATTTCCTAATGCCCAGTTGCGGTGGTAGTCTAGCCTGGTCTAGGACACCGGCCTCCCAAGCCGGTAACCCGGGTTCGAATCCCGGCCACCGCACCATCTTCTGGC
>JALSON010000003.1 GCA_026986455.1 Thermococcaceae archaeon
AATGTACCGCCCGATTCTTTCACGGCGCGCCATGCTTTGGGCCAGTTTGCCGGATTTCCTATCCTTATTGCGGTTGCCACCGTTTCGGGTTTTTTTAGAGGTTTGAAGGCCTGACCTCCCTTCCACGCCCTCACTATCGGTGATGCCCCTTCAGCCTGTATTCCAATCATCCTCGGCAGACTGTCCGTAAATCCGGCTTCATAGAGCTCCCTGAACCCCTTCCATATGGCCGATATGTTTCCTGCATTCCCCACCGGCAGAATAATGTTGTCAGGAACAAATCCGAGCTGGTCATATATCTCGAATGCTATCGTTTTCTGTCCCTCAAGGCGGAAGGGATTTATTGAATTGAGCATGTAGACACCAAGCTCTTTACTTGCCTCCACCACCACTCCAAGGGCATCGTCAAAATTCCCCCTCACTGGAACGACCTTTGCTCCATAAACTATGGCCTGAGCAAGCTTTCCCAGCGCTATCTTTCCCTCAGGAACGAGAACATATGCATCGATACCCGCCTTCGCAGCATATGCGGCCAGAGAGGCCGAGGTATTTCCCGTCGAGGCACAGATAACCCTTTCCATCCCGAGCTCCAGAGCCTTGCTAACACCGACCGTCATGCCCCTGTCCTTGAACGAACCGGTGGGATTTGCTCCCTCGTTCTTGACATAAAGTTCCTTCATTCCGAGCTTTTTTTGAAGGTTCTCCAGCCGGTAAAGGGGAGTTCCCCCTTCATTGAGGGAAACCCTCTTTTCAACCGGAATAAACCCCCTGTATTTCCAGAGAGTTATATTTCTCCCATCGAATACGTTTTCAGCCCCATCCAGATTCACAATGACTTCAAGCAGCCCTCCACATTCGCACCTGTATCTTACCTCGTCTTCCCCATATACCCTTCCGCATTTTATACATCTGAGCATTTTGCTCCACCTCCCACCTTGACGACCAGATAATCCGCCTTGATTCCGGCATCCTCAAAGGCCTCCTTCATGGCCTTCCCTATGCCCTCCAGCCCCTCACCCAGGGCAAACATTGCGGGCCCTGAACCCGAGATAGAAACACCGTATGCCCCGCTCTCCAGTGCGGCATTTCTTACCCTGTCAAACCACGGCATGAGGGACTTCCGGTAAGGTATGGCCAGATGATCATCCAGAAGCCTTCCGGCAGTCTCGATGTCGCCGTCTTTGAGGGCCGAGATGAGAGCGCTGGCAAGCGCAACATTCCTGACCGCATCCTTCAGCGGCACGTACTCCGGCAGCACTTTCCTCGCCCTTTTTGTACTTATCTCAATCTCCGGCAGGACGACGACGAGCCTGAAGTCCACATCGAGCCTGAACACTTCGAGAGGTGAGAGTGATTTTGTTATTGTGAACCCTCCAAACAGGGAGGGAACCACGTTGTCCCCGTGTGCACTCCCGGATGCTGCTTTCTCCCCCTCAAGCGCCGCTTTTATTATCCGCTGCCTGTCCTCGATCCCCAGAAGCTTTGCCATTGCCAGAGCCCCTCCCAGAGCGGAGGCTCCGGAGCTGCCGAGCCCGCTTTTCGGCCTTATTCCCTTGTGGATGCTCATTTCAAACTTGACTTCAGCTCCGACCATTCTGGCAAGCCTGAGAGCGGCGATTGAGGCGACGTTCTTCAGGGGATCTTCAGGAACCTTATATCTGAAGCCATGCACCTTGAGCCTGAGCCTGCTGCCCTCCCTTATTCTTATGACGTCAAAAGGCTCATTCAGGCACAGACCAAAAACATCGAATCCCGGCCCGAAGTTTGCCACAGTCGCCTGGGTCAACACCTTCATCCAAAAATCACCTCATGAATCTCATTCAAAGCATGGTTGAGCTCGCTTTTATCGACGGAGAAGCACACGTAGCCGGAACCTCTTTTTGAGACCCTGTATCCCCTTATCTCGGGAATTTCCGTGGTGCTTATGAGTGAGATTTCTGCCCTTTCCTCAAGCTCCCTGTGCGCGATTATCGGCCATCCGAAGCCTACCCTGGAAATCAGAGTTCCAAGCTTCCAGCTGCTTGTTTTCCCGAGTATTAAGGGGATCCTATCCTGGAGGGGCTCTACTGCTTTTTCGTGCAGGGCTTTCATTCCAAGCGCTGAAGCCATTGCGGCTTCATGATAGGATACAAAGGGTATAAGGAATGCATCCTTTACCAGCTTTGGATCTGCTGTGTAAATCCCGCTTACATCGCTCATCACAGCGACAGCTTTTGCATTCAGAAGCAAACCCATGAGTGAAGCCGTGTAATCACTGCCCCCTCTCCCGAGTGTTATCCTGAACCCACTTCTGTTCCCCAGAAATCCCGTCACAACCGGAACCATCCCGTTCTCCAGAATCCTCTCTATCAGGTGGATTTTCTCCGCGGTCTTTTCAATATCAACTTCACCATAACCGAACCTGCCCCTGGCTTCAACAACGTGGAACGCATCAACCGGAACTGAGGGTATTCCTTTCCCTTCAAGTGCCCTTGAAAAGAGTTCTGCAGAAAGTCTCTCTCCGAAGGAGAGGAGATGGTCTTTCCATGCATCCGGTGAAGGGAAGGTTTCCGGGTTTTTGAGGACGAACTCAAGCTCCTCGAAATAACCTGAAATATCCGCCCCCACCCTTCTGGCAACCCTCTCATGGAGTCTCTCCATCTCATCCAGGATGCAGGGGTCACGGTTTCTGGAGAGCTCAAGAAGCCTGTCTGTAACCCCTTTCAGGGCCGAGACAACAACCACAACGCTGTTGTTTTCCCCGAGATGCTGAACGAGCTCTGCAGCTTCTCCAAAAGAGTTCTTAAGGGAGCTTCCCCCGAATTTAACCACAATTCTTCTGGAGAGTTTGTAAACCACCCAATTGAATCACCTGTCTGGGAGAGTCTCCATCCAATATAAGGCTTTCTGAAGGTTTTTTGGAGTTCTGATAATAACAGGCTGTTTTTGATAAAGAATTTTGATGAAATAACAGCGATCCGGTTAAATCTCCCTCAGCATGAGCACAAGATCCGCCTGCGGGCAGTGTTTTTTCAGCCTCTCCCTTACCTCAGCATGCTTCCCGAGAACAGGCCATAGAATGGAGTCTATATGCAGGGGAGGTATGCCAACATCCCGGGCCAGTCTGTTCCAGAAGATGACCGGCGGAGCATCCGTGAACCTCCTCGTGTATGCGTTTATCCTGACGTCGTCAGGTATCTCGACTTCCATCGGATACGGGATAAAATGGCCGAAGACTATTCTGCAGGCATAACCGAACATCTTTACGCTGAAGACTATCGTCTTTGCGGTCCTTTTTGAGCTCAAAACTCCTGCGAGGTCGTTTCTGAAGCCCGACATGTTTCTGTAATAGTTTTCCATCTCCCGAAGGGTTAATTCCCTGAGAAAAGTCTCAACCCTCTGGAGCCTCTTAAGTTTTCCGGTGATAAGGCGTCTGTTTGTCCGTGAAGTTCGCAGAAACTCCGCATAGGCATTTTTTATGCTCTCGCCGGGCGGATTCCGGGAGAAATATTCCGAGAATTCCTGCCACCATTCTTCCCCGGTTGCGTTCAGCTGATAGGATATGAGTGCGTTGGCAATCACGAGTCTTATGAATGTCTCATCGTCCTCAAGGCTTTCCCTGAGATGTAACAGGGCTGAGAACTGCAGGTCGACCTTCTCCTCTATTGTCCTGGCGCATTCTATCCCCAGCTCCCTCAATATTTCTTTTAGTCTTTCCGTTCTGTCCCTGTCCTCTTTATACAGGATTTTGATAAACCTGTCGAGGGTCATTCACCCACCAGCCACATCTGTAATCTCGGCCCCCCTGTTCCTCGGGATTCCAATCTCTATTTTGGCTTTTATTCCGTGCTCCTTCATGTAATTACGGGCTTCGTTTATCAGTTCCGCCCCCATCTCCCTCAGGATCAGGCCGTAAACCGTCGGCCCCCATGAGCTCTGACCGCAGCCATAGGTTTTTTCAGCCAGAAACTCAATGGCAAGCCTTACATCCTCCCTGAACTCCCCTCCCTGATATGCCTCAAAATGCTTCCCCACAAGCCTCTGAATTGCGTTCAGATGGGAGCCGAATTCTTCAATGTCCCTCTCCTTCAATGCGGGCAGGAGACCGAGCAGAATTCTGTGGGAAATTTCCATGGCAATCTTTCCGGAACCTGTTATATTTTCCATAATCGGTTTTTCCTCTTTCTCGTCCAGCCCCGCTTTAACATCCGGTATTATAAGGAGGAACCCCCACTCCTCGGGGAAATCTTCCCTGAAAATCATGGGAGGGACTCCCTTCTTGGCTCCCCCATCGACTATAAACCCGCCGTAGGCAAAGGAATAAACTCCAGCGCCTCCATTTTTGCCTCTTCCGAGGATTTCCGCGAGCTTCTCCACAGGGATATCAATGCCGTTTATCTTTGCAATTGCCGCCCCGACTGCGAGGGTCAGCTGGGTCGTGGAGCCAAGCCCGACATGCCTTGGAATTGCCCTCTTCACCTCTATATGGTATCCAAAGCCCGTGTTAAATTTGGAATCCATCCTCTCCACGGCATCACGTATGGTATCCCTGTCCTCCCCCCGGGCCGCTATCCTGAGCCTCGCCCCCTGAACCACCTCAACCTCATACCCTCCTTCGAGAGCAACTCCCAGTGCCCCAAACCTTCTGCCCAGAGTCGCTGAGGGGTCTATAAGACCGAGGTGCAGCCTACGCGGAGTGTGCACTATCACTTATACCCCCTCTCCGTTATGTTCTTCCACTCCTCAATAAGGGTTGCTGCGAGGCCAAGCGTCACGGGTCCTATGATAATGCCAACCGCTCCAAAGGCAAAAAGCCCGCCAAAAATCCCAACCAGGGCTATGATAGCATTTACCCCGCTTTTGCTCGGGGCGAGCCTGTGCCTGAGGAAATAATCCGGCACAGGCGATACCAGCAGAAATCCATACACGCCAAACAAAACGGCGAGAAATGCATTTCCTCCCTGAAACAGATACACCGCTCCGGCGAGCCACATCATCCAGCCACCAACCACGGGCAGCAGCTCCAGGATTATGGTGAATATCCCTGCCGCAATTGCTCCGCTTATGTTTGCGATTCCAAAGATAAGGAAGGCAAAAGCCAGCGAGGCTCCCTTAATAACACTGAATGCAAGCCACACCCTCAGGAGCATGTTGAGGGTTTCCTCTCCCCTTCTGAGAAGGCGCAGTGCAAGCTCCCTTCTTTCGGACGGCATTAGGCTGTATACCTCCTTTTCAATCGCCTTTGCGTTCAGCAGTATTCCATAGAAGGTGAATATCAGGACAAAGACCTGCAGTGTGAGCTTCGGCAGGGAGTAGGTGTATGCCTGCAGGTAGTCCTCAAACCGTCTCAGGATATCGCCGGCAACCCTCTGCAGAACATCATAGAGGCTGGGCGGCAGATTCTGATTCAGGAGCCACCTGAAGAAGACATCCAGATAGAGGGTCAGGTAGGTCTTAACCTCATTAACCCACAGGGCAAAGCCGATTACAAAGAGCATCAGGAAGACGGTAAGGATGCCCGTAAGAACCAGCCCTGAATTCCTCTCCCCGATTTTTTCAGCGAGGTTCTTATGCCAGGGATGGAATATGTATGCTATCGTCAGTGCGAATATCACGGGGGTTATCACCGGACGTATGGTCTCCCATGTGAGAAGCAGTATTATGAGGGAGACAACAATCCATACAGCGGTTTCAGTCCTCATCAGAATCTCCTCAGATATTTGAGTATGAGCTCCCCCGCGGAGGGTTTGTTGAATACAAAAAGCCTTTTTCTGCCCTCATCCAGCACGAAATTTCTCCCCAGGGCAATAAGCCCGTCTCTGAGTTTCTGAACATCCGCCTTCTCAAGCTCTATGGCCACGGGGGCATCAATTTCCGCCAGTACCCTCTCAAGCCTTTCTTTTATGGAGCGGTTTATGAACTTCACCCTGCCGGTT
>JALSON010000004.1 GCA_026986455.1 Thermococcaceae archaeon
TTATGCAGCTCATAAGGGATGGTATCATAATACTGGCCAGAGGACTGACCAGAAACCATTTCAGGCTGTACGACATGGTGTTCAGGAGATTCATGGCAAGCCAGATGAAAGCGGCCAAAATCCTCCACGAGAAAGCCATAATAGATGCAGGTGCGGCTAAAGCCGAGGTTGAAGGTTACGTAAAGGTGCTCTACGACGGATGGACAAGGATAAGAAAGCTCCCGATGTGGCCGATTCCAAAGCTTGAAAAAGGCCAGAGGCTAAAGGTAAAGGAATTTAAAAAATGGCGCGCTCCAAAGGTTCCTCTCTATACTCAGGGAGACATAATAGCCCTGATGAAGGAGAAGAACATAGGCAGACCTTCAACGTATGCCAAGATAGTCAGAACGCTTTTGAGCAGGTACTATGTCATAGAAACGAGGGGCAGGAAAAAGCTTGTCCCCACTGATCAGGGCATAAAGGTGTATCACTACCTGATAAGCAAATACAAAGACCTAGTCAGCGAAGAGAAAACGAGAGAACTGGAGCGGCTCATGGATCTTGTGGAAGAGAATAAGATTGAATACCAAAAGGTTCTCGTTGAACTGTACAATGAACTGAAATCCTTCATGGATACTGGCTAAATATAACCATTCTATCTTTTGGCTTCATATTTTATCACGTTCTATCCATCCCTGTGGGAATCAAAAAACTTAAAATTAGAACAGGAGTAATCCTTTTGTATATCCATACAATATCCATAATATCGTTTAGAGTCATGCCCAGCTATGAAAAATTAATAAGCAAAAAAACTTTGCTCATAAGAAAAAACTTTATATACTTCCTCATCCAAAACTATTAGTGGAAAATTCGATGGTGGTAAAAATGGTCAAAGATAGGATGGTAGAACTTTTACAAGAGCACTTTGAACTGAACTTATACGAGGCCAGAGCATACGTCGCCCTCGTGGGCTTTGGCGTTTTAACACCCGCCGAACTTGCCAGTGTTTCTGAAGTCCCGGCTCCAAGGACCTACGATGTCCTGAGAAGCCTGGAGAAGAAGGGCTTTGCCATCAGCCAGCCCGGCAAAGTCAACAAATACAGGCCGGTGCACCCAGAGAACATCCTCGATAAATTCATCGAGGAGTGGCAGGAGCGCATCAAGGAGGAGCTTGAAGCAAAGAGGAAGGCCAAGGAAGAGCTGCTTGAGCTGATGACACCGCTGATAGAGACGGAGATACCGAAGTACGGTGTTGAGAGGGTCTGGGTTGTCAGGGGAATCAGAAACGCCACGCTCAAGACCAAGGAAATGTTTGAGGATGTCAAGGGCGAGATACTCCTGGCAGACGATGGTTATATAGCCGTCAACCTCGAAAACGACATTATAAAAGCCATTGACAGGGGAGCAAAAGCCAAGATTATAGTCACAAAGCAGCTTCTGCCAAGAATGCAGAGCTCAAAGCTCCTGGACTACTACAAGAACGGCAAACTTGAACTCAAGGTCGCTGAAAAGCTCGAACTCCCGATGCTCATCTGCGATGATGAGGTGTTCTTCGCCCTGGAGGACATGGCTGCGAGATACTTCAACTACGAGACCCAGATATGGATCAAGGACTTCCGCGTCAAGGCGCTCTTTGAGGGCAAATTCAACGAGTACTGGGAAAAAGCAGAGAAGGCATGAAGTTCATATACTTAATACCTGTATTTGAACTCCTCCTCTTTTTCGTCTTTTTTCTTAAGTCTCCAGTATATCATGTCGTCCTTTTCAAAGCTCTCAATTTTCCCCTGCTCGGATAACCTCAGGAGAAACCTCCTCGTTTCCATGAGAGAGATGCCCGTCTCACGGGATATGTCCTCAAGGGTTTTCTCTCCGGATTTTAACACATCCAAAATTCTCAGATGCTTCATTATCATCCCCCCAGCTTTTTGTATCTTTCCAGCAGATTTATTATCTTCTCCATGACATTTAAATATTTTTCAAGCTCATCGATGTTTTCCGGGAGTGTCCTGGCAAGCTCCTTCAGTTTTTCATTCAGTATCTCTTCAACATCTTTCATTTCCGTCATTTCTGCTTTCCTCTGTTTCCCTCGATATTCACAGACGGGACAGAATACCCTGCCGTTCAGTTCAAACAGGGGGGAGCCGCATTTCGGACAGTGCCTGTCGAGCATTTTAGCGCCTGAAAGGAGCAGGGGGGTGATAATTTTTCTGATCTCCTCCTGTGTGAGCACCATGCTACCCACCTCCCAACAGCTGGAAGACCTCAACAAGGGCCTTCTTGCCGAGCCTTGAACGGCGTATCCTGTCCGAAACCTCGGCGATATCAAAGGCGACTATTCTGAATTTTCTCTTAATCTCCTCCAGAATCTCAAGCAGCTGCTCCAGTGTTAATTCCCCATGCTGGAAGCGTGCAATCCTGTACTCCGGCCGCAGGACATCCATGTCCACTGTGAGATATATCTCCTCCCCGAGGTATTCCCTCGCCTCGGCGATAACCTCATCCACAGCACCCGTCTGGAGATTCCTGTAAGCCTTCCACCGGCGTCCGATCTTCCTGCTCCTCAGAAGGGCGGGAAATATTTTGACCCTCCGGGTCCACAGCTCGGTTCTTTCAGTTGTAGGTATCATAAGAACAGGCCCCACAACGGCCGCCCGGTTTATTATCCTCTCCTCAAGGGTATATGCGAGCCATGAACCGTGATCGAGGTAGTCATGCATCAGGTCTGTGTGGGCATCTATGCTCAGCAGGGCAGGGGGCCTGAGGCTTTTGACTATTCCGTAGCTGGCCAGATGATCTCCAATAATATAAACCCTGTCCCTTGGAACCCTGTCGGTCAGAAGCTCTATGTTGCTTGACTCAACAATCATGTAATCCTCAAGAAGTTTATTCCGTTTAAGGTAATTGAGGACGTATAGAACACCCTCCCTGTTGGGCTTCTCACCAAAGGGGATAAATGTAACCATTTTTCATCACACTCAGATTCTGCACGGGAGCTTTTAAATCTTAGCAGGGTCACCATTTACAAGAATTTGTAAAATGTTCATGGTCAAAGTTTAAAAGTGGGGATGTTAATGTTGAAGTGAAAATCACTGGAGGTAGCAAGATGATCCTGCAGGTTGCCTTGGATTTAACAGATGTTGAGCAGGCAATTTCTATAGCGGAAAAAGCCGCCCGGGGAGGGGCGCACTGGCTTGAGGTCGGAACTCCCCTGATTAAAAAAGAGGGCATGAGAGCTGTGGAGCTTTTGAAGAGACGCTTCCCTGACAGAAAAATCGTGGCCGATTTAAAAACCATGGACACTGGGGCGCTTGAGGTCGAGATGGCCGCCCGGCATGGTGCGGATGTTGTTTCTATTCTCGGTGTTGCGGATGATAAAACTATAAAAGATGCTGTGGATGTCGCAAGAAAATACGGCATCAGGGTAATGGTTGACCTGATAGGAGTCAGGGACAAGGTCAAACGGGCAAAGGAACTTGAAAAGATGGGGGTTCATTATATTCTTGTTCATACAGGCATCGATGAGCAGGTTCAGGGGAAGACGCCGCTGGAAGACCTCGGGGAGGTTGTGAAGTCGGTTAAGGTTCCCGTGGCAGTCGCGGGGGGACTGAACCTCGAAACAATCCCCAAGGTGATAGAGCTCGGTGCCACCATCATCATCGTGGGAGGAGCAATAACGAAGGCAAAAAACCCAGAGGAAATTACGAGGAGGATAATAGACCTCTTCTGGGGGGAGTACATGCTCACAATAAGGAAGGCCATGGGGGACATAGTCGAGCACATCGGTCAGGTAGCCGAAACCCTGAAGATAGAGCAGGTCAGGGCCATGGTCGATGCCATGATAGGAGCCAACAAGATATTCATCTACGGTGCGGGCAGGAGTGGCCTCGTTGGAAAAGCCTTTGCCATGCGTCTGATGCACCTCGATTTTAATGTGTATGTTGTTGGCGAGACGATAACACCCGCCTTTGAGCCGGGAGATCTGCTTATAGCCATCAGCGGAAGCGGCGAAACGAGAACCATAGTGGACGCCGCGGAGATTGCAAAGAAAGAGGGGGGAAAGGTGGTCGCTATAACCTCATATGCAAACTCCACACTTGGCAAAATCGCAAATGTCGTTGTTGAGATTCCCGGAAGGGCAAAGACCGACATTCCAACCGACTACATTGCAAGACAGATGCTAACCAAATACAAGTGGATAGCCCCCATGGGGACGCTGTTTGAGGATTCCACGATGATATTCCTCGATGGGATAATCGCCCTTCTTATGGCAACATTCCAGAAGACCGAAAAGGATATGAAGAGGAAGCATGCTACCCTTGAGTAGGGGTCTCCATGCTGGCTTCTTTTACCCATATTTTCGTCGGGATTGGAAATGGAGGAGCGAGGATAATCAACAACATAGAGGTAGATGGTGCGGTTCGTGTGAGCATCAACCCTGCATACTACCTGTTCTCCCGGAAGGCGGACGAATACATCGGTAGAATAGAAAGCTTCTTCTCGGGCATTCCCGAAGATACCATGCTCTGGCTGATTTTTGATGATAAGCCCATCAACCTTGAGATAGCCAACTTGATACTGAGAAGCTCTCCCGATGATGCCATAAAACTCGCATATGTCCTTACCCCCGAGAGGGAACTGGTTGAATCGGAAACACCCCCATGGGCAAGACACTTTGAAACGGTTTTTTATGACTCCCTCTGGGAATTCATGAGGGGGGACACCGCAATTGGAAGCGCCTTCGATAATGCGGCCTTCCAGATTGGCAGAATGTTCTCAAAGCTGTATTATTACCTTGAAAACGAGATGCTCGTGAATATTGATTATGCCGATTTATTCAACATCATCAGGGGCGGTAACGTGGGAATCCTGAGGATGCTGCGCGATGTGGATTTCAGCTGGCACTGGGGCATATGGGACAGAGGGCTGATAAGCATCATGGTGGGAGAGAACGTCCCCCTGAAAAATGCCCACAGAATACTCGCCCGTTTTCAGGAAATACTCAGCGAAAAGGATGTAATCTGGGGCGTCAGGGTCGCCGAAAACCTGGAGGACGAAATAGAGGTTCTCGCCCTGCTGACAAAGAGGTGGTATCATGAAGGCGGTGCTGTTTGACATCGACGGAACCCTCCTGACAGAGGAGCCCCTCATAATGCTTTTTCTGCCATGGGTCTACAATGAACTCTCAAAGAAACTTGGGATAAATAAAGAAGAGGCCCGCAACAGGTTTATGGCCGAGATAATGGGGCGGAGGGAAACATACGACTGGCATGACTGGAATTTCTTTTTCAGTCTCTTTGGCGTGGGCCTCAGATATGAGGAGCTTTTGAGGGAGTATCCCCACAAAATCCACGTCTACCCTGATGTTCTGCCGAACCTCGAATGGCTGAGGGAGGAGGGCTACAAACTCGGGGTAGTCACCAGCGGGCCTTCATACCAGAGGCTCAAGCTCAGGGTGGCAAAGCTGGACAGGTACTTTGATGTTATCGTGACGAGGGACGACGTAAATGCGATAAAGCCCGAGCCGAAGATTTTTCTCTACGCCGTCGAGCGGCTGGGGGTGGAGCCTTCAGAGGCCATGATGATAGGTGATTCCCTTCAGCAGGATGTATACGGAGCAAAAAATATCGGAATGACTGGAATATGGATAAACAGAAAAAATGAAAACGGCTACGGATTTGCGGATTTCGAAATCAGGACATTCCACGAACTGAGAAAGGTGCTGGAGGTGTTAAAATGAAAAAGGAAATCTTCAGGAGGGAAGGTGTCTTTGTGGAGTATGAGGAGAAAAAGGTCGAGCTTGATGGGAGAAGCGATGAGCTCATTCACAGGAAGGAAACTCCAACGAGGCTGTGGTGGGAGCTTAAGGAAGCTATAAAGGGAAAGAGGGTCAGGATAGTCGTTTATGAGCTTGGCGGGGGAGAAGAATGAT
>JALSON010000005.1 GCA_026986455.1 Thermococcaceae archaeon
ATTCTCAGCGTCGAAGGACAGCTGCAGCTTGTAAAGCAGGAATACCAGAAATACATAAGCCTCAAAAGGTACTCAGAAGCAACGGGCTCCACATCCCTCTCATTTGCCGCGATGAGGCACATAAGGCGGGCGGCATTCCTGAGCAGAGGAATTAAGGATAAACTCGAACACCTCCTCCCGCTGATGCAGACGGCGGTTAAACAGGCCGAAAGCGGGCAGACAGGGGTCACCATTAAGGTCACGAAAGTCCTCATTGATGCTTCCCACGGTCAGTACTACAGCCCGACGAAGAGCGATAGCAACGGGATGAGCACTCTCATCGGAAAGATTGAAAACGACCTCGGCTGGAAGGTCGACATAAACACAGAGCCCATCACATATGAAAAGCTGAAGAACTACAACATCCTCATCATAACGAACCCGAGCAGGGACATAACCGACGATGAGGCCCAGGCCATACAGAAGTTCGTCGAAAACGGAGGCGGCCTCTTCATCCTCGGGGAGAGCTACTATGGTAATGTCTACTACAGGAGCCTGAACAAAGTTGTGGGCAAATACGGAATTGAGTTCAGGAACGACGAGCTCATGGATGACGAGAAGAACACGGGCAGGCCGTGGTTCCCGCTCGTGGGCATATACAACCTCAACCACCCGGCAATGAAGTTCCTCAACGAGACGCATGAGATGCTGTACAACGGCGACACCCTGGACATAAGCGGCAACGCTGTCTGGCTGATTACAGGCTATGAAACCGCCTATTCCGAGGACAGGGATAAGAATGTTGTCAAAGAGAAGGGTTCAAAGCCCGTTGTGGCCGCTGCCGTGGAGGCTGGCGACGGGAGAATAGTTGCCTACGGTTCAAGCAAGGCCATAAGCGACGCATACTATCAGAGATACATAAACACCAACTGGCCGTTTGTCAAGGGTGTTCTCCTCTGGCTCGCTCATGAGGACTGATCTTTTTGTTTCTTATTTCTTAATTTATTCTTCCGGCATATATTAGGGCGAAAGTATTCTGCCCTGTATTTCGATGTCCATCGAAGCGAAAAGATTTTATATTTAGCGGGGCAACTATTCCATGCATTGATCAGGGGTGATGTGCATGCATGAACTTGTTGAGTTTGCGGTGGAAAAGGGGGAGGAGCTCGGCGCTTCCTACGTTGAGGCAAGGTTTGAGGAGAAGAACGGAACGGAGGTCGTGATGAAAAACGGCAGCCCCGAGGGACTCGGAATTCTTGCGGATAGGGGTATCGGCATCAGGGTTCTCGTGAACGGAGGGATGGGTTTCTCGTCCACGAATGTGCTCACAAAGGAGAGCGTTTTTGAAGCGGTTAAGCGGGCGGTAAAGCTTGCAAAGGCGGCATCGAAGGTCAGGAACAGGCCCGTGGAGTTCAGCGAGGAGAGCTTCCATGAGGTCTTCTATGAGGTGAGGATGAGGAAGGACTTCAGGGATGTGAGCGCGGAGGAAAAGATGGAGTACCTCAAGAGGATTGAGGAGAGCGTTCTGGGCTCTGGGATAAGCGTGCCCATGCGCTTCCTGAGATACGGGGACTTCATGTGGCACAAAATCTTCATGAACAGCGAGGGAGCCATGGTTGAGAGCCTCATCCCAAGGGTTTCCATAACGTACAACCTCGTCGTTTTTGAGGAGGGGCAGATGGAGCAGGCTCCCTTTATCCAGAGGGCTTTCTCGGGAGGACTTGAGCTTATAGAAAAGGACGAACCGTGGGAAAGGGCTCTCAATGATGTGAGGGCGCTCCAGAGGCTCATAAAGGAGGGGAAGAAGCCCCCTGAGGGGAAGGTGGATGTCGTCATAAGCCCCGAGGTGGCGGGAATAGCCGTCCACGAGAGCGTGGGGCATCCCTACGAGCTCGACAGGATAATGGGGCGCGAGGCGGCACAGGCAGGGGAGAGCTTTGTAAAGCCGGACATGCTCGGCGAGAGGATAGGGAGCGATGCCGTTACGGTCATTGAAGACCCGACTATTCCGAACAGCTGGGGCTTCTACCTCTACGACGATGAGGGCGTTAAAGCCAGACCACGCTATTTGATAAGGGAGGGCATCATAAATGAGTTCCTCATGAACCGCGAATACGCGGCATATCTCGGAACGAAGTCAAACGCCTCTGCAAGGGCAATAAACTACAACCGCGAGCCCATAGTGAGGATGGCAAACACCTACCTGGCCCCCGGCGATTACTCCTTTGAGGAGCTGATTGAGGATGTAAAGCTCGGCGTCTACATGGTGAGCTTCAACGAGTGGAACATAGACGACCGCAGGTATCAGCAGCGCTACATCGGAAGGGAGGCTTATCTAATCGAGAACGGCGAGATAAAGCACCCTGTGAGGAAGCCAATTCTTGAGATAACCACGAAGGGGCTGTGGAGCAGCGTTGATGCCGTTGGCAGGGAGGTCGAGATGTTCCCGGGAACCTGTGGAAAGGGCGAACCCGGTCAGGGAGTTCCCGTATGGATGGGGGGAGCACCCGCGAGGTTGAGAGAGGTTGTTCTCAGGAGGTGATGGGATGTTCGAGGTCAATGAACTCATATTGAAGAAGGCGGAGGAGCTCGGCTTCGGCGACGTCGTGGTTCTGAGCCATGAGGAGAGCAGGAGGCAGGTGCGTTTTGCGAACAATGAGATAACCGTTGCGAAGAACTGGCATTCCAGAAAGGTGGAGCTCTTCGTTGAATACGGGAAGAGGATAGGCTCGACAACCCTCATGACATTTGATGGGGAGACCATTGAGAGGAGCCTTAAGGCGCTTTTAGCAAGCGTTAAGAGCCTCTCACCCAAGGAGGACTACTACGGAATAGCCGAGGGGCCCTTTAAGTACAGGGACATCCCCGAGACCTTTGACAAGAGGATAGTCGAGCTCGACGAGCCGAACGAATACGTGGAGCGGGCGATAAATGCTGCCCTTGAGGAGGGGGCTAAGCGTGTAGCCGGTGTTCTCTACACGGACCATAACAGGCTCTATCTGAGCACGAGCAACGGCGTGGAGGCTTATGATGAAGGGACGGGAGTGGAGATAAGCGTAAGGGCATTCATAGGGGACGAGGAGAGCGGGCACGGGACGAGCTCCTCAAGGGTGCTAGACAGGTTTAACCCCGAGAGCGCGGGAAGAAAGGCGGGTGAAATAGCGAAGCTTGCCGTTAATCCCGTTCAGGGCAAAGCCGGGACATATGACGTTATCTTCGACCCCCTGGCATTTGCAAATCTCATGAGCTACATGAGCTTCATGGCATCAGCCTTTGCGGTTGAGGCGGGCTTCAGCTTCATGGTGGGCAAGCTCGGGCAGAGGATTGCAGGGGAGGGCGTTACGATAAGGGACATTGGCAACATGCCAAATGCCTACGGCACGAGGAAGTTCGACGACGAGGGCGTCCCAACGAGGGAGACCACAATAATCGAGAAAGGAGAGCTCAAAACGTATCTCCTCAACACCAGCATGGCGAAGAAGTACAAGAGGGAGACCACGGCGAATGCGGGCCTTATAATGCCGAGGGCATGGAACATCTACGTAACGCCAGGCGATCACTCAAAGGAGGAGCTCTTTGAGGAGGTCAGGCACGGCATATACATCACCAACGTGTGGTATACGAGGTTCCAGAACTATGTTAAAGGGGACTTCTCAACGATTCCGAGGGACGGGGCGTTCCTCATTGAAAAGGGCGAGCTTAAGCCCATAAGGAACATAAGGGTTAGCGACAACATGCAGCACATCCTCGAAGGCATAGCCGCACTGGGGAGGGAGCTCTATCAGATTCACTGGTGGGAGGTTAGCACCCCCGTTTTCACGCCATATGTGCTCGTGAAGGATGTGGGGATAACGAGGGCTACGAAGTGACATGCCTCTTTCAATCTTTTATCAAAGTTTTCGGGATATATGGAAAGATTATGCGGGTTTGTATTTGTCATATTTCCAATACATTTCTGCATTTTTCATAGAACAGCCGTGAAACGGAAGTGATCACTGACATTTTTATGATTGTAACAAAATTCGTATATATTTCTCAAACCTTATTTATCTAAGGGGTTGAGATGGTTGCCGAAAAAGATTACAAGCGTATGAGTGTTGATGATGTTCTGAAAGAACTTAAAACCTCAAACAAAGGTCTCTCCTCAGAGGAAGCCAGAAAAAGGCTGGAGGTTTATGGCCCCAATGAAATCCCCGAGAAGAAGGTAAATCCCATAATAAAGTTCCTCTCCTACTTTTGGGGCCCAATACCCTGGATGATAGAGATAGCGGCGGTTCTCTCTGCCATAGTTAGACACTGGGCGGATTTCTGGATTATAATGATTCTCCTGGCCATGAACGGCATAGTGGGTTTCTGGGAGGAACACAAAGCGGAAAACGTTATTGAGTTCCTGAAGCAGAAGATGGCGCTGAAAGCAAGGGTTCTCAGAGATGGTGAATGGAAGATTATCCCGGCCAGAGAGCTTGTCCCCGGGGACATAATACGTCTCAGAATGGGCGACATAGTCCCGGCGGATGTGAAGCTAATTGATGGAGATTATCTGATGATAGACGAATCCGCGCTGACGGGAGAATCCCTGC
>JALSON010000006.1 GCA_026986455.1 Thermococcaceae archaeon
ATAGCAGGTGTTTATGATTATGCCCCCTATTTCTACCGTGAAATTGTGAATGCACCCCGTGCTGTTGGTCTGAGGCTGTTCCTGAATGGTGAGCCGCTGAGCCTCAGCACCCAGAGGATAAGGAAGTATGAGAGGGAGCTTGACATCGGAGAGGCGGTGCTGAGGACGGAGGTCGAGGTTGAACTGCAGCAGGGGGGAACGCTGGGATACGAAAGTGTGAGGATTGTGCACGGCAGCAGAAAGGAGGTGGTGATCCTTAAGTTCAGGGTGAAGCCCGGCAGATCCGGCACCCTGACCGTAATCTCCCCGATAAATACCGATACAGTGAATCCCCTGTACCGTGAAGAGATAACAGCAAAACATTACCGTGTAAAAAGGCACAGCTCCCATGATGATGCAATATACACCGAAGTCGAGACCACCGACGGAAGATACAGAATAGGGATTGCGAGCTCTCTGACCGTCAGCTGCAGGCATTCGAGATTCATCGTTAAGAATGCGGAGGGCATTGCGGAGGTTTTCCAGCTTGATGTTGAGGAGGGGAAGGAGTACGAATTCATCCGTTATGCCGTGATTTCATACACCTCCGGGAAGGATGACATAGAGCATCCTGTTCTGAAAAAGCTCAGAGACGCTAAAAACGCCGGATTCGACGTTCTCTACAGGGAGCACAGGGAATACTGGCAGGAGCTCTGGAGTGCCGCGGAAGTGAGAATCTTAGGGGATGAGGAGGCAGAGAAGGGGCTGCTCTTCAGCCTGTTCCACCTGATGCAGTGCATGCCGGTCGACAGCAGAATTTCACTGACGGCCAGGGGCATTCATGGATTCGGCTACAGGGGGCATGTGTTCTGGGATACCGAAATTTATGCACTGCCCTTCTTTATGGCGGTCTTTCCTGAAAAGGCGAGGGAGATGCTGGTCTACCGCTACAACAATCTGGACGCTGCGAGGGAGAATGCGAGGGCCAACGGCTACAGGGGGGCCCAGTTTCCGTGGGAGTCGGCGGATGACGGCTATGAGGCAACCCCTCCCGCAATACCCACGGACATGACTGGAAAAAATGTCATCAGAATATACACCGGTGAGGAGGAGCACCACATAACGGCCGACATAGCGTATGCGGTTGAGCTGTACTACAGATTCACGGGGGATAATGATTTCATGGAGAAGTACGGGCTGGAGATTATATTTGAAACCGCACGCTTCTGGGCCAGCAGGGTCAGACACGACAAGGATAAAGGCTACGTGATTGAAAAGGTGATCGGACCGGATGAGTATCATGAACATGTCAATAACAGCTTCTTCACGAATATGATGGCGAGATACAACCTCCTCCTTGCGGCCAGATACTTCGAGCTCTCAAAGGAAAATGAGGCCTGGAGCAGGGTTGCAGAGGCAGCAGGAGTAACCGGGGAGGAAGCTGAAAGCTGGAGGAAAATTGCGGAGAAAATTTACATCCCCCGACAGATGAATGGAATCTGGGAGGAGTTCGATGGATACTTCGAGCTGCTCGACTACACGGTCGACCCATACGGCCTTGGAGAAGAGAGGCTGCCGGCGGAGATCAGGGAAAACCTCGGCAGAACGAAGCTCGTGAAGCAGGCCGATGTGATAGCCCTGCAGTATCTTCTGAAGGAGCAGTTTGACATGGATAACATCAGAAAAAACTTCGACTACTACCTCCCGAGAACCACCCATGCCTCCTCCCTTTCCATGCCCACATACGCCATAATTGCCTCATGGCTCGGATATGACGACATAGCATACAACTACTTCATGAAATGCTCATACATAGACCTCCACAACCTCTACGGAAATACGAAGGACGGCTTCCATCTCGCCACGGCAGGAGGGCTCTGGCAGATTCTGTTCAGGGGCTTCTGCGGGGTCGACATCAGCGGCGATATCCTAGAAATCCGCCCGAACCTGCCGCAGAGATGGGAGGAGGTTGCCCTTCGGTTCCGCTTCAGGGGGAGCAGGATACACCTGAGGATCAGGAAGGACAGGGTGGCCGTTAAGATCACCGGAGGGAAAAAGTTAAAAATCCGTGTATTTAATGAGGAAACCAATTTGGAGCCTGAAAAGGAAGTCATCCTGGGGGTGTAGAACTTGCTGAACTTTGAAATCCATGAGGGAGATGTGCTGGTGCCTCCCCTGAAAAAGCTGTCCTTCCCGATTCTGTCCCCTTCGGAGGAGGGCTTTGACTCAAAGAACATATACAACGCCGCAGTGATAAAGGAAAGGGACATGGTAGTAATGCTCTACAGGGCGGAGGGCATGGACGATGACATAACGGGGAGGATCGGGCTGGCCCTGAGCAAAGACGGCGTGGAGTTCTTGAGGCATCCGGAGCCGGTAATCGAGCCCGAGCATGAGTATGAAAAGAGAGGAGTCGAGGATCCGAGGGTTGTTAAGGTTGGGGGCACCTATTACATGACATACACCGGCTACGACGGGAAAACGGCGAGGCTCTGTCTGGCAACGTCAAGGAACCTTGTGACATGGAAAAAGCACGGGCCTGTTTTTGAGGAATTTCCTCAAACCGGCGACTGGACAAAGAGCGGGGCAATTCTGCCGATGAAGATGCCGGGCGGCGAGTTCAAAGGGGAGTACATAATGTATTTCGGGGACTCAAACATATGGCTGGCACATTCGAAGGACCTAATCCACTGGGAGTACGTGGAGGAGCCCGTTTTAAGGCCGAGGAAAGGCAAATTCGACAGCATCCTCGTCGAGCCCGGACCGCCGGCAATAGTGACGGACTCCGGCATAGTGCTCATATACAACAGTGCGGGCATGGAAGGGAGTGTTAGAAAATACAAGGCGGGGATAGCGGTTTTTGACAGGGAAACCCCAACCCGGCTGGTGGCAAGGAGCGAAAAGCCGATTTTGGAACCAACCCATAAGTGGGAAATCAACGGATGGGTTGACAACGTCGTTTTCATCGAGGGCATGGTTGAGCACGGCGGGAGAATTTACCTCTACTACGGAGGTGCCGACAGGTACATCGGCCTGGCGTACTGGGAGTAGGCTCGGAGGGTGTTCACGTCATCATTGTGCATCGAGTCAGTTTGCTTGCTAATCGTCATCGCCTGAACATTTCTTTTCTTCTGGATTTTTAAGCTTAGCTGTTAACGGGCTGAGGGTTAGGTTCCCACCCGCATTCCACGCAAACACCAGCAACCCACAGACGTTAACGGTAACTTTTTAGGGATGACTAATCAAAGTTCTGATGGTGATTGGAATGATTCACGCATCTAAAAGAGCCATGGGAATTGAGTATGCCATCAGGGATGTTGTTCTTCCCGCAAGGGAGCTTGAAAGGAAGGGGATAAAGGTTATCCGCCTGAACATAGGTGATCCGGTTAAATTCGACTTCCAGCCTCCGGAGCACATGAAGGAAGCTTACTGCAGGGCCATTATGGAGGGCCACAACTACTACGGCGAAAGTGAGGGAGATAGGGAGCTTAGGGAAGCCATAGTTGAGCGCGAGAGGAGAAAGAACGGCGTTGATATAACCCCCGAGGACGTCCGTGTTACCGCAGCCGTCACAGAAGCCCTCCAGCTTATATTCGGCGCATCAATAAACCCCGGCGATGAGCTGCTCATACCCGGGCCGAGCTATCCGCCGTACGTTGGGCTGGTGAAGTTCTATGATGGAGTTCCCGTTGAGTATAGGAGCGTTGAGGAGGAGGGCTGGAAGCCTGACGTTGATGACATCCGGAAGAGGATAACGGAGAAAACCCGTGCCATAGCCGTTATCAACCCCAACAACCCCACCGGCGCGCTCTATGACAGAAAAGTTCTGAAGGAAATACTCGACATTGCCGGAGAGCATGATATCTTTGTCATAAGCGATGAAATCTACGACCTCATGACATATGAGGGGCAGCACGTTTCTCCGGCTTCGCTCACGAAGGATGTGCCTGTAATAGTAATGAACGGCATGTCGAAGGTCTACTTCGCCACAGGCTGGCGCCTCGGTTACATGTACTACGTCGACCCGGAGGACAGGCTTGCGGAGCTCAGGGAGGCCATAGATAAGATGGCAAGGATAAGGCTGTGCCCAAGCACCCCTGCCCAGAAGGCGGCAATAGCTGGTCTGACAGGCCCAATGGACTACCTCAGGAGTTACATGGCAAAGCTCAAAGAGAGGAGGGACTACATCTACAATCGCCTCAATGAGATGCCGGGCATAAGCGCCCAGAAGCCGGAGGGGGCGTTTTACATATTCCCGAAGATTGAGGAGGGCCCGTGGAAGAGCGACAAGGAGTTTGTCCTCGATGTTCTCAACAACGCCCATGTCCTGTTCGTCCACGGCTCCGGCTTTGGAAGGAACGGTGCCGGTCACTTCAGGGCGGTATTCCTGCCGCCGGTTGAGATACTTGAGAGGGCCATGGCCAGCCTTGAGGACTTCATGAAGAAGAGGCTCGCGGAGTAATCCCATCCACTTTCTCTTTTTGGATTGTAAAGAAGGGATTATCCCCCGGAAACTACGGGGATAACCTCAATGTAATCGCCATCCTTTACGTTCTCATCCTCGAGTGCCACCCTTCCATTGACCTTCGCTATCGCGCTCTCCGTGTTGAAGCCCAGCTCACGGAGGACATCTCTCACCTTCATGCCCTTCCTCCACTCGACTTCCCTTTCTATCCTTCTTCCCATGACCCTGACCCTGAGCATTACCACCACCGGAGAGCATGTCCCTGCCCTGGTTTATAAACCTCACTGATTGAGATTCGGTCTGACCTCCTCCCCTTTGCGGTGGGGATGCAATGAACTGTCCAACAGGCATTAAATAGCCGAAACCCTTTTAAACTCTGGAGCGTAGTAAGACCTCGAAGAGACCATCGTAAGACGACCCGATGAGACGAGGGGTTCCACGTTACCACTCCACCTTGGAGTGGTTGACGCCGTTAGGCGTCCTTTCAAAAATCGCCGTTGGGCGGTCAAAACTCTAAGGGTGGCCTTTGAACCATAACCCCAATCCGGTTTTCTCCGGTGAGGGGTAACGGGCCGGAGACCCGGCCTGCGGGCTGAGCTAAAACCGGCAACGGGAGTAGGCTATGAACCCGCAAACCGAACCGCCAATTAGCGGGGGACTAAAGTTGAACCCTCACCCTTCAGGGCGGGGAGGAGGTCAGCCTTCAAGCTGGAGGTTTACTTTCTTACGACGTCCGCGGGGCGTCTTTTTAAGTTAAACCTCATTAAAAGAGTCCTTAAATGAGTTTTCACTTGAATATAGTCAAATCCCAATCAGAAACCCCTGAAAACCAATGCTCCAAAGAAGAGCTACAAACTTTTGATCAAACTTTTCGCCAGCAAACTTTTGGAAAAAGTTTGACCAGAAGAGTGTTCTTTCAATCAAACAGGCGGAAAAACCAGTCGTGCACTAACCGAGTGCAAATTCAAACGGGGTTTAATACCAAACGAAGCCATTTAAGCAGTTTCAACTTTGTTCTGGCGCTCTTTGAGCGCATTCCTGAGTGAAACACTCCAAAAGAAGCAAGTGAATGAGAAACCCTCACGAGCAAGGACATTTTTTCAGAAATGCACTTAATCTTCCGCCAACGCTTTGCGAAGCAAAGGGTTGGTATGGAGCCGGGAGGGGGATTTGAACCCCCGTAAAGCGGATCTGCAGTCCACCGCCTCACCTCTAGGCTATCCCGGCGTAGAATATGGCGCCGCGGAGGGGATTTGAACCCCTGAGGGACCACGCCCACCGGCTTAGCAGGCCGGCGCCCTACCAGGCTAGGCTACCGCGGCACTTCAGTGCCCAGGTTATATGACCCTCAGGGGGTTTTTAAGTTTTTTGGGTTAACAGAAGCGCGTCCGGGGTTGCTGATGTTTGCGTGAAATGCGGGCTCTAACGGGTGCAAAACCAACCCTCAG
>JALSON010000007.1 GCA_026986455.1 Thermococcaceae archaeon
AGACAACATCCCGCTCTTTCCATCCGTGGATGTCATGCCACACCCAGAAGACGCCTTCCCTGGGATCATAGCTCGCCTCAAAGTTCCACGTGGAGATGCTGTCCACCGTCAGGGAGGCGTTTCCGAGTTTCTCCATTACGTCCGGTCGGGTTTCTTTGAGATATTCCATCGCAGCATAGATGTCCCTTCCATACTCCTCCCAGATAATTCGACTAAACTGCTCCTGCTGGTTCTTAAGGCTTTCAAGCTCCCCGCGCAACTCACGGATTTCGTAGTGCATCTGGGCAATCTGGACGAGCAGGATAAAAATAATGACGAAGGGGATGACGATTTTGAGATCTTTGTCCATGGCTCATCCCATGTTAATAACACTCTGAGATTTATAAATTTACCCTTTTGAGTTGTGACGATGCCAGCTCCTTCAGTCCTTTGTCATACATCCTAACAGGGACACAAACAGGAGAGAGGCCAGAAATGCAATAAACGCCGCGAGGAGTGAGGCATTCAAAACAGTCATGCCATTCTCCAAAAGCCACGCAAAAGTCAGCTGGGAGAGCGGAATAACCAGCGTCGCGAGGGCGTCAAAAACTCCCCTAACAGTTCCGAGGCTTTCAAGGGGGATGAACTTCTGCATCAGACTGCTGAAAGAGACGTTGAGGAGCTCCCCGCCGAAGCCGAGGATAAAGACCGCCGGAAAGAGTACTATAACCGCGGGGACACCAACGATGAGGAGCGCGGTGCTCTGGAGGAGCATTCCCGCGACCAGTGGTCGTTTTAAACCGGCCCGCCTTCTCCTAGCTAAGTAAGTCAGCCCCACAACGGCTATGAGACTTCCGGCCGTTGTGAGAGACTGAAGAAGGCCGTACAGAACCTTGCCCTCCGCAAGTTCCCTCAGGGCTGAAAAGACGAATATCCTGAAGGAGCCGACGGCGAAGTTGAAGAGCAGGATTGCGGCGAGTATCCCAATCACAAAACCCCGGCTGATTTTAGCTCTCTCTTCCCCCGCCTCAGCTGTACCTTCGCGCTTCACCTCAACGTTCAGGTAGGGAAGGAGCGTGAGCGCGCCGATTAGAAGGAGAACCGCATCGAGGAGCATTGCCCTTATCCCGAAGCGATAAGCCAAGAACCCCGCCAGCGGGAACGCCACCAGCGAGACCCCGTTCCCCAGGGTCGCCAGTGTCGCGTTCAGCCCTTGGAGCTCGGACTCGTCGAGGGTCATCGAGGCCACCAGCGAGAAACCGTAGTAGCGGTGGAGGATGTCGAGGGCTGAAATGGCCGAAACGATGAGGTAGAAGGCCCGGACGTTCGAGGAGAGAGGCACTATGAGAACTGCTAAGAAGGCCTGAAGTATGAGCGCGAGAAATGCCAGCCTCACCTTTTTGGTCGTCCTATCGAGAGTTCTCCCGAGGATTGGGGGAAGGATAACCCACGGCAGGTGCGTGAAGAGCGCAAAACCGCCGATGCTTACCAGCGAGCCGGTTGTATCCAGCAGACTCCAAGGTAGGGCGACGGCCTCGATTGCATCTCCCACTATTCTGAGGGACGAGGTGAGCAGATGGAGGCGGTAGAGAGTGTGCTTCATGAGGAGAAAGTCAGGGGGAGGATTTAAAAGAATTGTGAAACTGGCTTCACAGATGTTCCGAGAAGCGGGGGCATGCGGAGGATATAACAAAGTATGAGGAAATAAAAAAGCGGCTGTTTGAATCTTTTTATTTATGGAGTGAGATACACTCCGTGGTTAACTACAACCCCAGGTTTTTACCTCACCTCAACTTCAATAACATCCCAGCTCTTCCAGCCTTTCCCTCCGGAGGCAACTATGTAGAGATAGTAAGTCCCTGATTTTTGGGGTGTTATCTCAACCCGAAATCCCACGGTTTCGTTGGGCTCTAAACGCAGCTCCCCTGAGGTAATTTTAACTTTCAACCCCTCAACACTCTTCAACTTACCGCTCATGTAGCCCCATGAGTCTTTTGGATACCCTGGACCGAGGTAGGCCCTCAGAGTCACGTTTCCCGAGTAATGGCAGGTTTCGTTCCCAACGAAAAAAGCCTTCCCCTCAACGGTGCCACTGATTTCAGTACTCTCTCCAACGTGCAGGCTCACGTTCTCCTCCGCCAAACTTAGAATATGGGAGTTGAACTCGCCATAACCCGGATGAACGCAGGCCGTTTCGAGTCCGTTCCCTGAGCCTTTTGTATTTTTGGACTGTCCGCCCCTTGAGTAAGCCCACCCCCCAATGACCCCGCATAAAACTATCAGCACCAGGATTAGAATCATTAACCTCCTCATTGTTGTCATCTCCGATAGTTCCATCCAATTAGTGGTGTTCATGACTTAAAGTTTTTCGATTGCCATGTTCTGAGGTAACGCCTCCTGCTCACCCCTGACCGGAAAGGCTAAATGGGTGACCACCCTATGAAGAATCATGGCCGATGAAGACCTCGCTAGGGAAGTCCAGGAGCTCAGAAAAGCCTTAGAGGAGCTCAGGGAGAGCTTCACGGTGGTCTCCCCGATGGCGCAGGCCTATTTGAGGCTCATCAACCTCTACGCTCAGTACGGTGGGCTCGGGATAGAGGTGGCCGTCCCTGAGATAAAGCATGATCCTATAGCACGTGAAATCGTTCGTATCCTCTTTAACCTGAAGAGGGCCAACGTGAGCCAGATAACGAGGGAGCTGAAGGGTAGGCGTGGAAAAGCATCACGAAACACCGTTCGGGCCAAATTGAAGGAACTGATGGAGCTTGGCATCGTCGTCGAGGTTCCCGGTGAGAGGGGGAAGGTCTACGCCCTTTCCCGCGAAGTGGTCAAAAAGTGGCTCGAAATGATCGGAATGCCGATTAGGTTTGACCAGACCAAAGATTATTGAGGTGGTTGATATGGTGGATGGGAATGCTGGAGCTAAGAAGCTGGAGGAACTTTTGGGTGAGATAACGGAAGGGATAAGGAACGCAAAGACGCCTGAAGAGGTTGAACTCCTCAAAAAGAAGGTTGATTTAGTTGAAGACCTCATCAAGGCCTACGAGGGCGACAAAGATCTCGAAAAGATACCGGCCATAATGGATAAGGTCGGTGACATGATCGAGGACATCCTCGAACCCCTTAAAGAGCTCCTCAATGAGCTCTACAGCCCGGAGAGGGTTCAGGCCATGGGGCGGAGCGTGGCCGAGTTCTACAAGAACCTGGCTGAGGCAGGGATGGACAGGGAAGCGGCCCTTGAGCTGACTAAGGAGTACATGGACAGCATAAACCCCGGCAAGAAGCTCATGGAGATGTTAACAAACCTCGGAAAGAGCGGTTTTGGCAACATATATATTCCCGGAGGTTCGCAGAGTTCTGAAGAGAGGAAGGGGGAGAAGAAGGATTGAAGATCATATTTTCCTTTTTTCGGCTTTTCCTCCGGGTGCCGCTCATAGCGTTCAGGGTGGCGGGTCTTCTTCGGATTACCAACCGGGCGAAGCGTGCATTCCGGAGGGAGCTGAAGCGGAGCGGACTGCCCGAGGAGGTTGTCGAAGCTCTTGCCGGGGTGTTTGATCCGTGGAAGCCATTTAACCTCCGATTTCCCCGAGGCCGTCGGCGAAGGAGAAAAGATTTAAGATAGGTCAGCCATAACCTTCAAGGTGCCGGAATGATGCTTAATGCTCACCTTAAAGTTCTCCGCAAGCTGTATGAGCGGTTAAAGGAGAACAATGTGAACTGGGTTGTTACCGGGAGTCTTGGCTTTGCGCTCCATGGTGTCCCCGTTGAGCCCCATGATATTGACATCCAAACCGATAAAGAAGGAGCTTATGAAATCGAGCACCTCTTTTCTGAGTTTGTGGTTGAGCCCGTGGGATTTAGGGAAAGCAGGAGAATCCGCTCGCACTTTGGGGTGCTGATAATTGATGGGATTAAAGTCGAGATAATGGGGGACATTCAAAAGAAGGTCAACGATGAGTGGGAGCCGCCGGTGGATATAAACAAACACAAACGCTTCGTGCAAATTGAGGGGATGGAAATCCCGGTTTTGGACTTAGAATATGAGTATCAGGCATATCTCAAGCTCGGAAGGGTTGAAAAAGCGAAGATGCTGGAGGAGTTTTTGGAGGAGAGGGGAAAAAGATAACATTTGACTATCCACAATCTTTCCCTATTGAAATCACAAAGTTTCCATTTATCCTGAATGAGATAACAGCAGTCTTAAATGAGAGATAGTCAAGAGGGATATCAAAGTCTTCAGTTTTCTTAAAATCTATCCTCATCCTTTTGTTTTGGTTCCTGGAGAGCTTTAAAATTTGTTTCTCAATGAAAACTTCTAAACCTTTTGGACTTAAGAGCTTAATCTCAAAGCGTGAGTCTTCCCCATAATTGAAAATCCCAAGCTCAAATGGATTCTCATAGGCGACTAAATCAAAAGCCTTTTTTCCTTCCATAAAAGAGATTCCCGCAATTCTTGGCATTGTGCCTTCTTGCCCTGGTTGACCTCTAAAGTAAACTTTTAAGCATGCATTGCTCATAATATCAGCAAAAGAAATCCCATAGAGTTTTTCATCATGAAAATTGATCTTCTTTCTAGAAACTTTGAACTCAAAGAGAGGATGAGTCTTGAGAAAGTTTTCGATAAAACTGCCTTTTCCAAACCTAAAAAGCCAGAGTTGCTTCCTTTTAGAGGGTATCGCTGGATAAAAGTTAAACTTTTTATAAAGGTTTAGGGCAGGAATATTGTTGTATTCTGTCATTAAAAATTGGATATTGTGTCCTCTGCTTTCAGATATCTTGATGCATTCCTCTACGAGCTTTGTCCCAATTCTCTTTCCTTGGTATTCGGGGTGTACTACTAAATTAACGATCTCCGAATAAGGTGGAAAGGCTACATCGAGAGTTACTTTTCCAACGACTCCATCATCAGACAACGCTATTAGGACT
>JALSON010000008.1 GCA_026986455.1 Thermococcaceae archaeon
TACAAGTTCCACCCGGAGACGATGCTCGGCCAGCTGGTCGAGATAGAGATGCGCGACCCCTACGAGGTCATCCCGAAGGAGGAACTGGAAACCTGGCCGAAGAACATAGAGGTCTGGAATCCGGCGTTCGACGTCACTCCACCCGAGTACATCGACGTCATCATAACCGAGCGCGGGATAATCCCGCCGAGCGCGGCAATAGACATCCTCAAGGAGGAGTTCGGCTGGGCTCTGAAGTACAGGGAGCCGTGGGAGGACTGATCAAAGTTCACTGGAAAGCCATAGCACTTTTAACTCTCCTATGCCTTCTTCGCTTCTTAAATTTATAATCTTCACCACAATTCCTTTCCCGTTTTTCGCGCGGATGGCTCTATAAACATCCTCGGCGAAAGTTAGAACCATGGCCTTCTTCTCTCCGAACAGTAACGCTCCACTCTTGGCAGAGTTCAGAAGGTGTATGTCTTTCCTACCCACCTCTTTGCCTTCAAATGAGAACTCATAGTTTTTCAGCTCTACTGTTTTAAGCTTGGGACGCATGAGGCGTAGGAGTGAGAACGATTGGGGAACTATTCTCCGTCTGCGAATCTCGGTTTTTAAAGTCTCGAGGTGTCTGTAATACTCCCTTTTAGTCTCAGGGTTAGCCACAAGGGTGACCTCTGGGTTTTTGAGAAGTTGGAGGAGAAGCCGGTATGACCTTCGGGTTTCCTCCTCATCTTTGAGTTCTTTCTCGGCCTCAAGAGCATACCTAAGCACGTTGGTATCGACAACGATAACAATTGCCATTTCAATCACGCCTTAAGCCAATCAAGGAACGCGTCTATGTCTGCCTCAAGGAAGTCGGAGAGGTTTCCTTCAAGGCTGCCGTCCTCGTGAACGGTCATCTTTTCGAATACCGACTTTCCAGTTTCCTTTCTCGCGGAATATACCGTGAGTTCCTCTGGCTTCAGGCGTTTTTGGGAAACTGCGTTCAGCAGGCCGTAGAGGAGGTGCTCTGAGTGAGTCTCGATTATCAGCTGATAGCTTCTCTTCTCCGAGATCATCAGGAAGAACTCGGCAAGCTCATATTGAAGCTTGGGGTGGAGGTGCATCTCGGGATGCTCAATGAAGACCGTACTCCCCTCCGGATAGAATGAGAGGGCAACGACTATTGGGAAAATGGTAGCCAAACCAGCACCAGCATCGGCGAGGTTTATATCAACCCCCTCAGGTGTAGTTGCTATGATTTCGTATTCGTTCTGGTTTTCGGTTGGAACCCACCTAATGTTGTGGAGAGCATAGCGGGAGTAGAATTCTCTTATCATCTCGATGTTGTCCTTAAACTCGGTGCGGTAGCAGGCGTAGTAAAAAAGCTGGTGAGCATTTGACGAAATGACTCTCTCGGGATGGATAAGGACATCGTGAAGAGTTCTATTTAGTTTCCTTGCTGCTGTTAGAACATGGAGCACTCTCCGAGGGGCCTCAATGCTGCCCTGTGTTGATAATACAAATTCCGGGGCTTTGAATTCGACTAAACTAAAAAGGGTATTCGAGAAGAACCCAAGAAAACGAATTTTCCTTTCTGTTTCGTGCATATAAACAACTTTGTTGAAGTCTTTTTCGGTGAATGGATGCCACTTTCCAGTTAGCATACCAAACGCCTCAAGCACTGAACTCTTTCCACTTCCATTTGGGCCGATAAGCAGATTTATTTTTGAAAACTCCAACGCTACATTTTCAATCGACTTATAGTTCTCAATAATGAGTTTTGTGAGCATGGATATCACCCTAAGATATTTCTCAAAGACTTATTTAAGGGTTGAGGAGTATCCCGCTCGAATTTAGGTTATTCGAGACATGCCGCTGGACAGGGGAGACTACTTTTTTCAAGCACGCCACGGTTATCCTGACAGCACCACCGTGAAACATCACCCTTAAAAGCCTATACCCTTTTATATCTCTTAAGCGAAAAGAGGAAAGGTGATGAGAATGAAAGCATTCATAGCTGAGAATGTGCACGGCATCTATGCCCTTGATGAGAACGGCAGTGTAATTGCACACCGGGCTTTTGAGAAGGAGAACAGCCTTGACAGGATTCTCATGGGGGAGATGACCGAAGAAATGCTGGATCTTCTTGAGGAGCTGAGGGGCAAAGGTTATGATGAGGTTGTGTTTGAGCACCCTGAGCTGAGCAGGCGGGCCAATGAGCTCGGATTTAAGGCTGATTTTGAGTTCCCCAATCTGGCCGGCGAGATTCTCCGGGAAAAACCCGAGGAATTTCTTGGCGCGGAGTGGTTTGAGGAGTACTTCAGGGCAGGAGTCCAGCTGACAAGGGCGAGGATTCAGGAGCAGAGCGGAGCACGGGATAAAATGGTCATTCAGGCGATAGAGGCCCTCGATGATATTGATAAGGTCACCAACCTCATGGTCTCCAGACTGAGGGAGTGGTATTCACTGCACTTTCCGGAGATTGACGAAATCCTTCCGAAGCATCAGCAGTATGTGGTCTTTGTTAGGGAGGCAGGCCTCAGGGAGAACATAACGAGGGAGAAGCTTGAAGAGCTCGGACTCAGTGAGGGAAAGATTGAGAAAATCCTTGCAGCAAAGGACAGGTCGATGGGCGCGGTGATGGGCAGGAAGGACATTGAAATCATCCAGAGGCTTGCCGCGGAGATAGACGACCTCTACAGGCTGAGGGACAGGATCGAGGATTACCTCGAAGAGGCTATGGATGATGTCGCTCCGAATCTCAAAGCTCTGGTCGGAGCGAAGCTGGCTGCAAGGCTGATAAGCCTCGCCGGCGGACTTAAAGAGCTCGCCATGATGCCGTCATCGACGATACAGGTTCTCGGGGCAGAAAAGGCTCTCTTCAGACACCTCCGCTCCGGGGCCAAACCCCCCAAACACGGGGTTATCTACCAGTATCCTGCAATAAACCGCTCTCCATGGTGGCAGAGGGGCAAGATAGCAAGGGCTTTAGCCGGAAAGCTCGCCATAGCTGCGCGTGTTGATTATTTCTCCGGAGAATATATAGCCGAGGAGCTGAGGCAGGAGATTGAGGCGAGAATTAAGGAGATAAAGGAGAAGTATCCGAATCCGCCCAAGAGAAAGGCCAAGCCGGAGAAGAAAAAGGAGAAGAAAGGCAGGAAGTTCAAGAAAGGAAAGGAGAAGTTCAAGGGAAAGAAGGAAAAAGGAAAAATGGGAAAGGGCGGAGGAAAGAGAGAAAGAGAAAAGAAGGGGAAAGGGAAGAGGAAGAAGAGGTAGAGGTGATTTAAATGAGGATTAGAAAGCACAGGTTTCCCGGCGTTTATGTGTTCATAGATGAGGACGGCAGCGAGAAAATTGCAACGAAAAACCTCGTCCCGGGGCAGAAGGTCTACGGCGAGAGGCTGATAAAGTCCGAGGGTGAGGAGTACAGAATCTGGAACCCGAGGAGGTCGAAGCTTGCCGCTGCAATCCTGAACGGACTGAAGAACTTCCCGATAAAGCCCGGCTCATCGGTCTTATACCTCGGAATCGCCAGCGGGACAACGGCAAGTCACGTGAGCGATATAGTGGGCTGGGAGGGCAGAATATTCGGAATAGAGTTCTCGCCGAGGGTTTTGAGGGAACTCGTGCCACTGGTTGAGGAAAGGAGGAACATAATCCCGATTCTCGGCGATGCAACAAAACCGGAGGAGTACAGGGCGCTGGTCACAAAGGTCGATGTCATATTCGAAGATGTGGCACAGCCCACTCAGGCGAAAATCCTTATAGACAATGCGAGGGCATACCTCAGGAGCGGCGGTTATGGGATGATTTCCGTGAAGAGCAGGAGCATTGACGTGACAAAGGAGCCAGAGCAGGTCTTCAGGGAGGTTGAGAAGGAACTCGGCGAGTATTTCGAAGTCCTCGAACGGCTTTCCCTTGAGCCCTACGAGAAGGATCATGCACTGTTCGTGGTCAGGAAGCCCTGATCATTAGTTTTTTTAATTAAGGGTTTTTAATTAAGAGGGTTTTTAATTAAGCGCCGGAGGTTTTCCCGGTGATTCCGCTGCTGGTGGTGCTGACGCCTTTTCTTCTTATCCTCTCCTTTGTGGCTGTGAAGATGAAGCACTACCTCGACGAATATATTCCCCGGAGGGTCATTGTGAGGCATGAAGGGAATCGGACGGTTCATTCCGTTGAGACAAAGAAGAAAAGCATCAGCATCACTGTTAAGGACTTCAGAAGGGCACAGCCCAATGAGGTGCTTGAGGTCAGGGTCAACGGGCTTGCCTTTGGCCGATACAGGCTGGGAGAATACAGGGGTGCATACGGGTATGTGGAATCCTACGCCATCTCGAATTCCGGCCTGCTCATAGAGGATGCGGATGGAAAAAGGTACTATCTGGCTTTTGACAATATTCATGAAGCTGTGGACGCCATGATGGACGATAACAAAAAGGAGAAGGTTATAGAGGTACGGCGCTTCCATCAGGCTAAATAAATAAAAATCAGTCCCTGCCCTTCGGCAGATGGGGGATTATCCAGCTTATAAAACTGTCCATGCTCCTCGTCTGTATGTAGAGAGTCCCTGTGCCGTGGAATTCCGCCACCAATCCTTCCCCGCTGAAGAGCGTGCTCTTAAGCCCTCCAACACGCCTTACCTTGAAGTCCAGTCCCTCAGTGAAGGCCACCATGTGTCCGGTATCTATGACAAAATGCTCGTTGTGGAGTTCCTTCCTGTATATCGCCCCGAAGCTTGAGAGGAATACCATACCCCTTCCGCTCATCTTAAGGAGGAAAAGGCCTTCCCTTCCGAAGAAAGTCTTTGCCCCGCCCCACTTGGTATCTATGCGTATCCCCTCACTGCTGGCCAGAAAAGCCCCGCTCTGGGCATAGAGGGTTCCGTCGATTTCCAGCCCCTCTATATCTCCGGGATAGGACGGTGCGAGCCCCAGAGTCCCAGGCCCGCGGAACGTGTTGATGAAAAAGCTCTCTCCCCCGAGCATTGAACGCTTTAAAGCGCCAAAAACGCCTCCCTTGGCTTTTGTCTCCATCTTTATGGTGGGGCTCATGTGCACCATGGCTCCGGCCTCCGCCTGAATGGCCTCCCCCTGGGAGAGCTCCACCTCAAGCAGAGAAAAGCTCGGCCTGTGGTTTATCGTGTATCTCAAAAACATCACCTTACATGGATTATGCGGAGGTTCCTTATATACCTCTTCATCGTTAATCGTCGAAAAAACCTTTTACTTTCACCGAAAGACTTTTATAATGGCCGGGTTTAGCACTAAAAGAACGTTTAAAGCTCAGCTCTTATGCAGGTGATGGCCATGGGAAAACTGCTGAAACCGGTTAAGGATGTCGGTATCGTCGGATACGGTGCCTACGTCCCAATGTACAGGATTAAAAACGAGGAGATAGGAAGGGTATGGGGAGTTTCGAGCTTCCCTATCAGGGAAAAATCAGTTCCCGGCCTGGATGAGGATGCAATAACGATTGGAATTGAGGCAGCGAGGAATGCCCTTAAAAGGGCGCGGATTGATCCCAAGCTTATAAGGGCGCTCTGGTTTGGAACCGAGTCAAAGCCCTACGCCGTCAAGCCTTCTGCAACGGTTATAGCCGAGGCAATCGGTGCAACACCCGATCTGGATGCAGCCGATTTCGAGTTTGCATGCAAAGCGGGAACCGAAGCCCTGCAGGCTGCTATAGGATTCGTGGGTTCTGGAATGGCTGAATATGCCATGGCGATAGGTGCCGACACATCCCAGGGGAGGCCGGGTGACCACCTCGAATTCACCGCCGCCGCTGGAGGGGCTGCATACATCGTTGGCGAGAAGAGCAGCGAGACCCTCGCATATTTCGAGGGGAGCTACTCCTACGTTACCGACACGCCGGACTTCTGGAGGAGGCAGCACGAGCA
>JALSON010000009.1 GCA_026986455.1 Thermococcaceae archaeon
ATAAAAGTTTACCTCGATAGGAGCAACATCAACATTGCCGAGACGGTTATGTCGGGGGTTAACAGGGCTTTAATAAAAACTCTGGCGGAAAATGGTGCCAGACTTCCAGTTCGCGTGCAATACACTGCCGTCTATGGAAGAGAGGCGAAGTTTATGGATACTTTCTTACCCGGAGTTGTCTCGCTGGCCGTGTTCCTGATTTCCACAATACTTTCGGTTCTGTCTTTTATAGGCGAGAGGAACATGGGGACGCTGGACAGGGCTCTGGCCACTCCCCTGAGGGAAGAGGAGATAGTTACGGGGTATTCGCTCGCTTTCGGTATCGTTGGAGTTATTCAGGCTTTAATAATGCTGATCATAGGTATCTTTGGCTTCAATGTTAGAATTGCCGGAAACCCGCTCTTGGCATTTTTCATAGTTTCCCTGCTTGCAGTGGTGGGTGTAAACCTTGGAATGCTCCTCTCAAACACAGCAAAGAGTGAAGCACAGGCTGTCCAGTTTGTTCCAATGGTGGTGGTTCCAACATTTCTTCTCTCTGGAATATTCTGGCCGGTGGAGGCAATTCCAAAATACCTTAGGCCGTTCTCCTACATCCTGCCGCCGACCTACGCCGTCGATGCTCTGAGATCCGTTATTATAAGGGGATGGGGAATAGAGAAGGTGTGGCATGACGTCGCTGTTTTAATATTCTTTGGAATTTTGTTTTTGGGCTTAGCAATCTTCAACATGAAGAAAAAGCTATGAAAATCTTTTTATCTATTTTTCAGGAGGATTGTATGAGGTGGTTCTGATGCTCATTGCCAAACCATGCACAAGCATGAAAGGTATCGTCATCACCCCCCGGGAGAACGACGCCGATCTTGAGGAGCTGTGCGAATGCCTGGCCGGACGGGGCTACAGGATAAAGAGGGTTACCCGGTTCCTCGCGCTTCTCTCAGGGGAGCACGATATAACAATCTTTCCGAGTGGCAAAATAATTGTGAAGGACACCTCCGACAGGGAGGGGGCCCTAAAGATAGCGACTGATATCTACGAATGCCTTCAGGCCTACAGGGTGATATGATGTTTGTCCCCGAGGAAATAGCCGAAACCATCAGAAGAATCCGGCTGGAGAACGGTTTCCCTGATACACCGTTCAGGATAGATGAAATCAGATACGATGGGGAAGGGGACAAGCTTTTTATAATCGCCCACGACAGGACGGATAAAAGCGTCATCATAGGGAACAGCTTTGTAATCGGGAAGCTGAGAGAGGAGCTCGGTGTAAAGCAGGTTACTGTTTATTCAAACCTCGACCTGGAGATAAAGAGGAGAAAGCTCAGAGAGAACTCCGGAAGGATTGCAGGCACCTTTCTTGAGTTTCTGCAACCGGTTGTGGAAGCGGAGATGAGGTTTCCACCGAGGAAATGGCCGGAAGTCAGAGCGGAAGAGAGGGGGCTGGTCTTTCTGAGCTTCAACGCAAAAGCCCTTTTGAGATTCGCTGAAAGCTTCGGCATGGAGTATAGAGCGGTGGGGATAAAATACGCCTTTCCCGGGCTCAAGTATGAGGCGGTTGAGGGAAATGCCGGGGAGATTTTCTTTCCTGATGAGGAGAAGCTGCTGAAGATGGCGGGAGAGATGGGGGCGAAAATAATCATGTCAGACTTTCCCTTTGATCTGAAGCTTGAGGAAGGCACCGCACTCCTCAATCCAATGTGCTTCTTCCACATCGGCTTTTTCGAGCTCAAATACCTCTTCGGATTTGAAAAGCCGGTGATTTACGATAAAAAAGCTCTCATTGACTTCATAACAGCCCTCGTTTATGAAGGGCTGATGGAGTCCACGGACGGGGCAAACCTGATATGGCGGATGCGGAATTGAGGGCGTATCTAAAATATTGTTTAATTTGTGAGGTTAGTCCTTCAGGTGGTTTTCCCTGAGGATGCAGAAATCCCAATAAAGTATCAAGCAAAAAACCCCAACTTTTAGACATGCCCGTGGAAGGGATAATCTTTTTAAATTCTATTACCTCATGTTATACGCGGTGGGTCCGGATGTCTATCAGTATCCCGGATAAAGTCATGTTCATGTCAGATTTGCTGAATTTTGTGTTCATCTTAATAGTCTCCGTGATTACCCTGAATTACCGGGGGCGGTTTGTGTCGAAGTTTCCCCAGTTCAGGAAGTTTTATGATATTGTAATCGTGAGTTTTATGATTGCATTAGCCGGGACATTTCTCGATGCTGTCGATGAACTTGAGGTAAACGGATATTACATTAAAAATGCCCTGCTGACCCGCATTGAAAGCTGGATGTTTGCGATAGCGGTTGGAATCATGAGCATCGGGTGGGTTATAACGCTGAGGGCAGTTATACACGGAATGGTTCGGATTCCCCTCGTCAGGGTTGAGGATGCGAAGCAGCAGAAGGTTCACATAGACCCGGGCCTCTATCTGAGCACGAACGACGATGCCTGCCATACTATATTTGCCTCCCTTCTGCACCAGCGGCCGGGTCTGGTTATATCGAGGAGTCCTCCGGATATAACCCAGGCCAGCATCGGGATTGAGGAGGTGCCGGTTCTCTGGATAACCAAGGTCGGAGGGGAGAACACAGTACACCCGACGAATCTGCCTTACCTCCTCCACACCCTCGTTAGCTTCTTCGAGGAGGGCGACATGCCCAAGGCTGTCCTTCTGGATGGCCTGGAATATCTGATTCTTGAGAACGGGTTTCCGGCGATCTTTAAATTCCTCACAACCCTGAAGGACTACGCCCTGCTGACGAACTCAATCGTCCTGATGCCGATGGAGAGCAGGGCCCACAGTGAACAGGAGCTCAACATGCTCCTCAGGGAGTTTGAAATCATCAGCTGACTGGTATTCTGGGGATAAACTCAGTAATGGCTCAAAAGAAGACGGGCCGGGCACACTGCGGTTATCCTGACGGTATCAGCCGGGCAGGAACAATCTTTAAATTCTCCATGCCCTAAGGGAGAACGGATTTTAAAAGCAATTAATCAGCTGAGGGAATCAAAATGATAGTGGGGGTTGTGGGAAAGATAGCTGCTGGCAAGACCACTGTGGCGAAGTTTCTTGAGGAAAAGGGCTTCTGCCGCATAAGCTGCAGCGATCCGCTGATAGACCTGCTGACCCACCGGGTTGGGGGGTACTCATGGATTCCGGAGCTGCCCGAAAAATCCGAACCCTCAAGGGAGAGGCTCATAGAGTACGGGAAATACCTAAAGGACAGGTACGGGGAGGATGTTCTGATAAGGCTCACGCTGGATAAAATGAGGCACTGCAGGAATGTGGTCATTGACGGTGTGCGTTCAAGGGGCGAGATTGAGGCCATCAAAGAACGCGGCGGCATAATAATCTACATCGATGCCAGACCCGAGCTCAGATACGAGAGGCTGGTGAGAAGAAATGCAAGTAAGGACAGGGAGATAAGGAGCTTTGAAGACTTTAAGGCCATGGATGATGCAGAGGAGGAGCTTTACCGCACGAGCACGCTTAAAAATATAGCCGACGTCATCGTAGAGAACAACGGAACCCTTGAGGGGCTGAGGCGGAAGGTGAATGAAATCATCGCGGTGATGCTGAAGTGAGGAGGTGAAACCGTGAAGCTCATCATCATCGCCCCCTGCCTCCTCAGCCCCTTCTACGTCTACAGGGGGCCGAAGGGGAAGGAGTACGAGACGGCCAAGCTAATCAGGGAGCTGATGGGAGAGCTCGGAGGGGAGTGGCATGTCCTGGCATACCCGTGCCCTGAGTTTGAGGTGATGGGATGGCCGAGGGCCCCTGCGAGCAGGGAGGTCTATGAGAGGCTCGGCATGCGCGGGAGGATCAAAGGCATAGCGGAATTCATAGGGCGGATTATAGGTGAGGAAAAGCCCGCGAAGCTCATTTTCGTTGGGGTCAAAGGCTCCCCGACCTGCGGGGTCTTCCACACGAGCTCAAGCGACCCGGAGAGATACCCCTACAGGGAAATGCAGGAGTTCCGCCACATGGGGAAGGAGGAGAGGATTGAAAGGTCCAGAATGCTCGTGGAGGAGCAGGGGTTCCGGCTTATCAAAAGGCCGGGAATACTCTTTGAAATCCTCATGGCGAGGTTTTCAAACGCTCTGTATGTGGAGTTCGACAATGACGACATTGAGGGGAGTATGGAGAGATTGAAGGCCGCACTGGAGGGGAGTATATGAGAGCATTGAAATGGAAGATTACACAAAGAGTTGGCCATTTAAAGAAGAGACCTTATCAAGCTGTACTTGTGGTAGTTATTGTTACATATTTATCCTTAATGATGGCCATATTAATCAATATAATGCCCTCTAAAGATTTTAATTTTGTTATGTGGTTTTATAGCACTATTATCCAGCTAAACGGGGCGATTTTGGGTGTTATAATTGTTATTTTAAGTCTCTCTGTTGTCGTGCTCCCAAAGAAGGTAATAGTGTTGTTTAAAGAATTTCATTTTGATTACTTAGAGCTGACCATTTTGCTTTTGATAATTACAATTCTTATATCTTTTATTGGTCTTTCATATGGGACAAATAGCAGAAATACTGGAATTTATTTTGCAGCATTTCTTTTTGAGGGTATAAGTATATGTGTATTGGGCTTATTTCTGTTGGAATTGGCTCGGAAGTTTAATACTATTTTGAGGTATTATATTGAGGAAACTCGAACAGACGAAGTTATAAACAACATTAAACTTAGAATTGAGAATAAAAACCTTATTTTATCTTCCCCTGAATATCTCTTGCATTTTGTAGAAGGTGTCTTTCAGATCTCATTATTTGAAGAAGATGAGTCAGTTGCTAAACCTATAGGAGAATCTAAATGGGAAGAACTCTCAAATAAAGGCCTTATAGACGAAGAAGGGATACCATTAGTTAGTTTCCCTGAGTGCTTTGAAAAGTTAAAAAGTGGAATGATCCTTTGGTTAAACGGGGTATTCAAACTGGTGGACGTACAAGGGAGGGCATACCATATTCATGTAGAGGCCACTATCCAGTATAAAAAGCATCAACTAAAACTAAGGGGATTATCAGTACAGTACCTTCCAGAAGAACAGTACAAAATGGTAAAAGAGCAGAGAATCATCATAATGTGAAGGTCTTTACGAAATCTGGGATGGTTGTGATTGCTCTATTATCAGCTTTGTTCCACTTGGTTTGGGAAGGATGAAAGCTGCACTGGAGGAGGGGCCATGAGGGCGCTCATCGTGTACGTCTCCATCCATCACAAAAACACGGAAAAAGTCGCAAAGGCGATGGCTGACGTTCTAAACGCCGATTTGAGCAAGCCGTGGAAAATAAAGCCGGAGGAGGTTATGGAGTACGACCTCGTGGGCTTCGGCTCCGGAATCTACTGGTGGAGGCACCACTGGGCGCTTCTCAAGCTCGTGGAGGATCTTCCAAGAATGGAGGGAAAGAAGGCCTTTATCTTCTCAACAGCCGGAATGAACATTCCCTGGTATAACCACAGGGCTCTGAAGAAAAGACTCAAAGAGAAGGGCTTTGAAATCGTTGGCGAGTTCTCGTGCAGGGGATGGGACACAAACGGCTGGCTCTCAAGGATTGGTGGCATAAACAGGGGACATCCAAACGAGAGGGATCTGGAGAGGGCGAGGAGGTTTGCCGAGAGGATTAGAATGATTGCTTAATGGTCTGATTTGAAGCATTTAGAAGAACCGCTGGGAAAATGATAAATAACACTTCCACCAAATGTAGATAGGTGAAAAAATGGGAATGGAGATAAGAAAAGGGAAGGTATCCCTTTCAAAAGAGCTTACGGACCTGGATAGATTTGTCCTCGACGTCGTGGGACTCATCGAAGAGTTCTTTCCCTATGTCATTGTCAGCGG
>JALSON010000010.1 GCA_026986455.1 Thermococcaceae archaeon
TCAAGGATAACGAGAATCTCCTCCATGCTCTTGGCATCCGCCATTGCCTTTATCCTGGGAACCATTGTGCCGAGGTCGGTTATATAATTAACAGCCGGCTCTCCGCTGATTTTAGCATTAACAACGCTTGCGATATTCCGGATATCCCATTCCTGCAGGAGCAGCCTGAAGAAGGGATTAACCCTTCCCGGCAGAATTTTAAACATCAGGCTGTAAACCCCGGCAAGAGCCCTGTCCAGAGCCCTGTCTATTGATTCCGCATCATAGCTCGGAAGATTGCTCAGATAATCCCTGTAGTCACTGTCCTCAAGGTTGATGACGAAGTTGCTCAGGGTCTTTGACTCCGCAAGCTCATTGAACCTCTGATCGCTGAAGAGCCTTGCCTCCATAGCCATAATCCGGGCATTTGGATAGGAATATGGTGTGTACTTCCAGAGGATTCGGGTCGTTTTGTATCCCACCCACGTGAATATCAGGGCAAGAGTGGTGTCGAGGATTCCTGTTACAGCGGTTACTTCCATCCCGATCACCCGAATAGCACGCCGGCGATTTCAGCCCTCAGCTCGCTTCTGAGCCTCTCTATTCTCGCCTCAAACCTGTTGTCCACCCTGACCGTTCTTTCCGGGCTCTCGATCAGAACTCCCCCTATAGTATCCACCTCTTCCCCGAGGGTAATCTCAACGTCCCTGCCGAGCTTTTCCCTGACCCTAGCCGCAAAGTCCTCGAAGTTCCTCTCAATAAGCTCAAGGGTGGCCTTATTGGAGCTTATGAAAACTCTGTCCTCATTGATCTCCCGAATACCCTGAACCGTCAGGTCAACCAGCATCCTGTAGTATTCCTCCTCCGGGAGCTCCATGAGTTTTTCCCTGAGGGCTTTCAGAACTTCCCCTATAAGCTCCTCCTGAAGGGCGAGCTTCTTCTTCCTGACCTCCAGCTTGGCACTGGCAACTATCCGCTGTTTTTCAATCTCCGCCTGCGTCTGAGCTTTTCTGAATATCCACTCTGCTCTGGCCCTTGCCCTTCTCTCAGCCTCGGCCCTGATCTTCTCTGCCTCTTCCTTTGCCTGATTCAGGATATAGTTTATCTTCTGCTCTGCTTCCCTGTTGATTTCCTCAATGATGAGCTGTGCCCCTTCCATCGTTTCTCCTCCCGTTAAGGGTTGGGGAAGTTGGGTCAGAACCCAACTCCCGTGACTATCATTATCAGAGCACCGACGAGACCGAATATGGCCATTGTCTCAGCCATGGCGGCGAATATGATGCCCTGTGTGAAGGTCTTGGGGTTCTTGGCAACGGCACCTATGCCAGCCGAGGCAATTATTCCCTGCGGGATTGCGGAGAGGCCCGTGAGACCGACTGTAAGACCGGCACCGAGCAGTATGGCACTCTTTACGATGTTGGTCATATTATTCGGGTCAGAGAATTTGAAGCCGCCTCCGAGGATTCCTGAGACCATCAGTATCAGGAAAAGCGTGATGAGGCCGTAGATACTCTGGGTCATTGGGAGACCCTCAAGTATCAAAGCGTTTTTGAAGTTCTTCTCGTCCTCCGCGACTGCCCCAGCGGCAGCTGCACCGGCTATACCGACACCGAAGGAAGATGCCGCTCCGGCTATTCCAGCGGCCAGAGCCGCCCCCAAAGATACGTAAACTATCGGATCCATCCTTCAACACCTCCTTAAGCTTCAAACTCCAGTTCCAGTTTTGAAATTTCCCTTTTGGCCCTGAAGGGCTCAAACCGCTTACCTTCACCTGAGTAAAACGTCCCGAAAAATTCAACATAATGCAAACGTAAGGAATGAACGAAGGCTCCAAGGGAGTTTATTGCGGTCGAGAAGAACTGACCGCCTATGAAGAGAGGGATGCCGAGCACTATGCCTATCGGGACTGCACCTATCCTGATTCCCCAGACCATCTGGACGAGGATGTTGACAACCATTGCTATGCCTGCAGTCGCTAAAGCCAGCGCCATCAGCCTTGCGTAGCTCAGCCAGTTGCCCACAAATCCAAAGAAGTCGGAGATTATGAGCAGGGCTGCCAGTCCGCCGTTCTTGAGTTCGCTGAACACGAAGAGCACAAACCCCGCTCCGAAGAGACCTTTGGCCGCTAATGCAAGTCCCGGATAGTCCTTTGAGATTACGAAGAGCACCACGGCTATTATTATGAGCATCCATGAAAGCTGCTCCAGCAGAGCCTCCTTCGTCTCACCGTTCCTGAGTTTAACCATGAAGCCAATCGTGTAGCCTATGAACATGTGGATAAGGCCTATTGCAAGGGCAATTTCAAGCACAGTCAGGGCGCCTTTCATTGTATCCAGCAGCCTCGGCACGTGGATGCCCGCAAGGTCAAGGGCATTGCCGAAATAGCTGCCGAAGAGGATTCCAAGGAGCATCGTGAAGAAAGAGCTGAAGAGGAGTATGTTTGCAAACTTCCATGTGCCGTCCCTGAGGTGTTTGTGCCCCTTTATCAGCAGTGCAGCGACGATGCCTATTATAAGGCCGTACATGAAGTCAGTGAGCATGAAGCCGAAAAAGAACGAATAGGTGAATGCCATTATCGGCGTCGGGTCAAACTCGTTATACTTGGGAACACCGAACATCTCGGTGAGCATCTCAAATGGCTCTATAAACTTCGGATTTTTGAGCTTGATGGGGATTTCGTCCAGCTCTCCGGGTTCGGGGTCTCTGATGCTTATGTATGCCTTATTCTCGGTTATCCTTCTGATTCCACCCACCACATCGGGGACCTTCTCCTTCGGGAGCCAGCCCGTCAGGGCAAATGTCATGTTGGTTCTCGCAAGGCTGCTCAGTATCGTGGCTTTGTCCCTCTCATTCTCCATCAGCTCGTGATAGAAAATGACATCCTCATAGTACTGCTCGGAGAGCCATTCGGCCTCTTTTCTGGCCTTTTCGAGCTCCGCCTCCTTTTCCCTGAGCTTTTTCCTGTATTCAGCTGCAAGCTCCTCGGGGGTTCCCTTCCCCTCCGGAATCTCAAGCCTCTCCAGGGAGTGTTTGGCCAGAACCGGGTTTGCCTTCTCATAATCCTTCCTCAGGAATACAAAGAGCACCAGATACCTGTCCTTGAGCTCCTTTGAAATGCCAACGAATTTTTCACCAACTGTCCTCTTCAGGTCCTCAAGCAGGGGTGCGTGTTTATCCTTATCCACGGTTCCAACGACTATTTCGAGCATATCGGTTGATTTGAGGTACTCCACCTCGATGTTGAGGACGGAAAGGAGCTCCAGTATTGCAATGCTGGCCCTTATCCTTTCCATCTCGGTTTGTGTTGCGTTAAGCTTGCCCTCAACAGCCTTTATCTCCGGCTCAACCTTCTCAAGAAAGGCCTCCACATCCTTTATCAGCTGCTCAATTCCCCTGTACCTGTAGGTTTTCTTCTTCTTTTCGGGAGGGAAGAAGAACTCCCTGAGTCCTCCACCGCTCTCCTTCTTATGGGCCCTGAGGAAATCAACGAGGCGGGAGATGCCTATGCTGTACGATGCCGCTTTTCTGTAAAATTCATTGGGGACATCCTTCTGGGCGAGCTTGACCTCAACCTCCCTAACCTCAACAACACCCTCTTCGTGAAGGTATGTCAGGACTCTGTCCTTATACCTCCCGAGGCTGATAACCTCAATCTTGGCCATCTCCTCAGGTTTAAACATTTCAGCTCCCTCTTACGAGCTTTATTCCTGCATCAATGGCCTTCTCAAAGTTCTCAACCGCCCTCGCCTTCAGTTCCTCAAGCTCCTCATCACCTTGTTTGAGAATGATCCGGGCCTCTTTTTCGCCTTCTCTCTTCTTTTCCTCGATTAGAAGAGCACCTTCCTTCTCTGCCTCCTCAATGATTTGCTTTTCAATGGCTTTGGCTTCTTCCCTTGCCTTTAAAACTATCTGCTTGGCCTCTTCCTTGGCCTTTTCAATCCTCCCCTCTGCTGCCTTTTCAGCATCAACAATCTGTTTAATGACCTCCTCCATGATGAGCCCCCCCGATGAATGTGAAAAATTATACACCAGAATTGGCTTCAACACCTGCCTTAAATAATTTATGGTCTGCACTTGGCTACTGTATTCCCGCTATGGGCCTTAGAACCCTGAAATGACTACTGTGTCGCTGTTAAGAACGTCAAAGCCCTGAAATTGAACATGCATGAACACAGCAAAAGGAAGAGAATAAAAGAGCAAAGGAATGCTCAACCGTGTTCTTCTTTTTTCTTCTTCTCAAGTATGGATTTAATTTCATTCAACGCACTGTTCTTTGCAAAAACTATCACCTGTCCCTTGTCGGGCAGCCTGGTGTCACCAGAGGGTATTGTGAGGTTCCCCTTTTCATCGTAGACCGCTATTATCAGGGAATCCCTCGGGAGATTCAGGTCCTTAACGGCTTTCCCTGCGATATCCTTCCCCTCATCGATTTTGAACTCGACTATCTCCGCTCCCTCACGCGGGAAGAGAACCCTGTTGAATCCGGGAGTTATTATGTTCCTGAAGATGTACTCTGCGGCTATCTCCTCAGGAGAAATTATGAAGTCAAAGTACCTGCGGAAGTCCTCAATCTCCTCAAACAGGGCTTTGTTTTTCGGATTGCTTATCCTCAGCACCGTCTTGATTTTCGGGTTGAGGTGCTTGGCCAGAATGCAGGCAAGTAGATTGGCATCGTCTTTACCTGTGAGGGCGGCAAAAGCGGAGGCCTGCTTTATGTTTGCCTCCTCAAGGATTTTCTGGTCCGTTGCGTCGCCTTCTATTACGAGACCGTTGAGGAGGAACGAGAGCTCCTTGGCCCTCTCCTTGTTCATCTCGATTATTGTGACGTCATGCCCTTCGTTCTCAAGCATCTTGGCCACAAGGTAGCCAACCCTGCCCGCCCCCATTATGATTACGAACATCACTTCTCACCCGCAAGGAGGTATTTGGCGATTTCAGCATAGGCGGGTCTTGTTATGCCTATTCCTATGAGGACGCCGAGTATGGTCGTCACCGCAAATCCCTTGAGGCTTCCGACGAAATACACGAGCAGGAATGACATTGCCACAACGGTTGTGGTCGCCGAGGCGAGTATGACGAAGAACGCCCTCCCCATTCTCCTCAGCATGCCGAGCCTCCTCGAGATTCTGCCCGTGCTCTTTCCTCCGAGGAGCTCGTCCGTTATAACGATCTGCTGGTCGACACCGGTACCTATGGCAGCTATTATTCCCGCTATACTCGGCAGGTCGAGGTTCCACTTTATGAGGGATGCCACCCCGAGGATGATTATAACCTCAAACAGGCTTGTCGAAGCCACCGGAATGGCTATCTTAAGCCTCCTGTAGTGGAAATAGACTATCAGAAGCACGGCAATCAGTGCACCGATTCCTGCATAGATCGCCTGATTCTTGAAGTCCTCACCGAGTCTGGGCGAGATGAACTCCATGCCCACGACCCTGAGCTTGACAGGCAGCGAACCTGTCTGGAGCACCGTTGCTATGGTGTGGGCTTCCTGCATGGCGCTGAGCCTATCCGGGGAGGAGCCCTGTATCTGGACGTCCTGCCTCGGAATACCCTCTGCCAGCCCGGCCCCAACAGCATAAGGCCCATAGAGACCGAGAACCCTTGTTATCAGTGCTTTGTTGCTCTCTCCATTGGCCTGAGTCGCCGTTCTGACGGTCAGGCCTTCGGCCGTAGCCTTTTCCTCAACCACCTTTGCAAGATTGCTATCCACATTGATAAGGACTATCCTGTCCTTCTTCATATCCCTGGCCATTTTGATTATCTCATCGGCGCTCTGGTTTTTGTATATGACCGGGGTTATGTGAAAGGCCTTTGTAACCCTCTCCATCAGGGTGGGGG
>JALSON010000011.1 GCA_026986455.1 Thermococcaceae archaeon
ATTGCCGTCATGTATGCAGGAAAGCTCGTCGAATTTGGCACAGTTGACCAGATAATGGACAATCCCCTCCATCCCTATACCAGAGCACTCGTTGAGAGTGTCCCTGATCTCTGGAGCGAGAAGACGGTCAGAGCCATTCCCGGATATCCACCTGATCTCAGAAATCCTCCGAGCGGCTGCAGGTTCCATCCAAGATGCCCTGTTTTCAGGGAGAAGGGGTATCTGAAGGGCATGTGCGATAGGGTAGAGCCCGGTACGGTGGAGTACGAGAAGGGACACTTTGTGGCATGCCATCTCTACGGGGGTGCTCCGGATGAGTGAAGCAATCCTCAGGGTCGAAAACCTCAAAAAATACTTCCCTGTGAAGAGGAGCATAATGGAGATTCTCAAAAAAGAACCCCCCAAATTCGTTAAAGCTGTTGATGGTATAAGCTTCGAGATAGGGAAAGGAGAGACCCTTGCCCTGATTGGAGAAAGTGGATGCGGCAAAACGACAGCGGGAAGGGTCATACTGAGGCTGATAGAGCCCACCGAGGGGAAGATTGTATTCGATGGCGTTGATATCACCGCACTAAGCCACGATGAGCTGCGGCCGTTTAAGAGAAGAATGCAGATAATCTTTCAGGACCCCTACTCAAGCCTAAGCCCGAGGATGAAAATAGGAGATGCCATCGCCCATCCCCTTCTCATTCACGGGCTGGCCAGCAGGGCTGAAGCGAAAGAGATGGTTCTCAAAATGCTCAGGCGCGTTGGGCTAACCCCTGAGGAGGAATTCTATGAACGCTACCCCCATCACCTCAGCGGGGGTCAGAGGCAGAGGGTTGTTATAGCGAGGGCGATGATACTGAAGCCTGAGTTCGTGGTTGCGGATGAAGCCGTTTCGATGATAGATGTTTCGATGCGTGCGTCAATCCTTGAGCTCCTTGAATCCTTCAGGAGGGAATACAACCTCAGCATGCTCTTTATAACCCATGATATCGCCGTCGGGAAGCTGATAGCTGACAGGATTGCGGTCATGTACCTCGGCAAAATCGTGGAAATCGGCCCCACAAAGGAGGTTCTTGAAAACCCTGCACATCCGTATACACTTGCATTGATCCAGGCGGTTCCATCGATAGCCAAGCGCAAGGAAAAGAGGAAAACCCTCCACATAACAGGAGAGGTTCCAAATGCGGTCAATCCTCCGAGCGGCTGCAGGTTCCATCCGAGATGTCCGTTTGCCGATGAACTCTGTAAAACAAAGGAACCAGAACTTGTTGAAATCAGCAACGGACATTTTGTTGCATGTCATCATAGACTCAGGTAAGTCTTGCCCTTTGTATTACTTTTCTTTCATGTATCCCCTTCCATAAATAATATCCAATCTTTTGAAAAAATCTCGGACAAATGCAACTTCTCCATTTATATACAATGCCGTCTAACTATTAACAGGTGAAGTACGTTGAAAACTGATGCTAAGATTTTGTCCTTTTTGATTGCGGGTCTTTTCATACTGGCACCCGCGTCTTTTGTGAGCGCTCCCGCCATGACGTCTGTTTACTCCACGGACATCGCGGTTGAGAACAGCCTGGCGAGGGAACTGGTGGATTATCAGGTTGCGATAATGCTGGACGGCTCCAACTTCGATTTCTCCAAGGCCAGTGCGAACGGTTCGGATGTTCTGGTTGAGGATATGAACGGCAACCCGCTCCCCTACTGGATAGAGGAGTGGAACTCAAGCGAAAGCAGGGCAAAGATATGGGTTAAAGTTCCGAGAATCCCCGCAAACGGGGAGGTGGGTGTTAAGCTCGTCTATGGAGACCCCTCCGTGGAGAGCAGGAGCAACGGCGATGAGGTCTTTGAGTTCTTTGATGAGTTCATCTACGTTGATGAAAATGGCACCGCCGTGTATGACCCGGACAAATGGAGCGTCCTCTACGGCACGTGGGTTGTTGAGGATGGGAAGCTGAGTCCGAGCGGATACTACTCCTCCGTGATTGACACGATATACACGAAGACATAC
>JALSON010000012.1 GCA_026986455.1 Thermococcaceae archaeon
CAACCCAGCCCGTGAAGAGGTTCATCTTATTCCACAGGCTCTCACCGTGCCTGACGAGAACGAGATATGCCATTCATCTCACCTCCTTCTGTCCGATTCTGATGAATGAGAGAGCGAGGAGCGCTATCGCTGTGTAGGTGACGGCAAAGTAAAGCTGGATGGATATGAGATGCATCGGCACCGCCAGCATCAGCAGGATTCCGGAGGTTCTGAGATAAGGCTCGCCCAGCAGCGAGGCGAGCTCCCTCAGGCTCAGGTAAATGAAGTACAGGAGAACAAGCTGGATGGCGAGGAATGCCACATGAACCCCGTTGTATATTACAGGAGTGACCCTAACGGGGGTTATGGCGAATACCCTGTGGTAGCTGGATATTCCGAGAAAAACCTTGACAATCCAGAGGGGCAGCGATGCTGCGAATGCAAACAGCGAACCGGTTATATTCCTCAGAAGGGTTTTTCTATCGGTTTTTCTGAATGCATCCCTGAGCAGAAGCAGGCCTGCAAACGTGAGGGGATAAATCATGGTCATTAAAAGCAGCGAAACGATGTAGCCGAAGGCAATCTTTTTTATCTGCTCCAAGCCGCTCACCAGAAAAGGTTAGGGGGAATAAATAAAAAGGTAGCGGGCTCATGCTCTTGCCTGCTTGAACTCCTCCGCAACCTTTCTGTAGTATTCAACCCTCTCCCTGCTCACGCTCGGACCTATCTTCTCCAGAGCCTCTTCAAAGTCCTTCATCGTAACCCTGACCTTCTGCCTTACCTCGTCCATCTTCATTCCGGGCCTGAGAATGCCATCCTTAAGTGCTCTCCTCATTGCCGCCATTGCTGCCTCCCTGCACACAGCTTCAATATCCGCTCCAGTGTATCCCTCAGTATTTCTGGCAAGCTCTTCAAGCTTAACATCCTCTGCCAGCGGCATCTTCCTTGTGTGGACCCTGAAAATCTCCAGCCTCGCCTTTTCATCCGGCGTCGGCACGAGTATCAGGCGATCGAACCTTCCCGGCCTGAGTAAGGCTGGGTCGAGGATGTCCGGCCTGTTTGTGGCAGCTATGACAACAACACCGCTGTTCTCCTCTATACCGTCCATCTCGGTGAGGAGCTGGTTAATGAGCCTGTCCGTGACCCTGTTGACATCACTTCCCCTGCGCGGGGCTATGGCATCAATTTCATCTATGAAGACCACGGTTGGAGCCGCCTGCCTCGCCTTCCTGAAGATTTCCCTTATGTTCTTCTCGCTCTCGCCGACCCATTTTGAGAGAACCTCAGGCCCTCTGATGCCGATAAAGTTGGCCTCACTCTCAGTTGCAACGGCCTTTGCAAGCAGGGTCTTACCAGTTCCCGGCGGGCCAAAGAGGAGGATTCCCTTCGGCGGGTTTATGCCGAGCCCGAGGAAAGCTTCTGGATACTTCAGAGGCCACTCAACAGCCTCTCTGAGCTGCTCCTTCACATCCTCAAGGCCACCTATATCCTCCCAGTGCACGTTTGGAACCTCAAGGAGAACTTCCCTCAGCGCCGACGGCTCAACCATCTTGAGGGCCTCATGGAAGTCCTTCCTCGTAACCTTGAGCTCCTCAAGGACCTCCTTGGGTATGCTCTCCGCCTCAAAGTCTATCCGACCGCTCTTGATCAGCCTTCTCAGTGCTGCCATTGCCGCCTCCCTCGCCAGTGCCGCCAGGTCGGCACCGACAAAGCCGTGGGTCTTCTCTGCAAACTCATCAAGGAGGTCATCAATGAGGCGGTGCTTCACCTCGTCGTAGAGCCTCCCGTCAAGTTCTCTCAGGACTTCCCTGACATCCTCCTCGCTCCCAGCCTTCTCGACCTTTTCAATCGCCCTGTCTATGACATCCCTGAACCTTTCATCTCCCCTCAGGTTCTCAAGGATTTTCTTAACCCTGCTCTTCCTGAATTCCGGTTCAATCGGCATTCCTCTCGTGTGTATCTGGAGGATTTCCTTCCTCCCCTGTCTGTCAGGCACTCCAATTTCAATCTCCCTGTCGAATCTTCCGGGCCTCCTCAGGGCGGGGTCGACTGCGTCAGGCCTGTTTGTTGCGGCTATGACTATAACTTTCCCCCTGCTCTTCAGGCCATCCATCAGTGTCAGCAGCTGGCTCACGACCCTTTTCTCTACCTCTCCGGTAACCTCCTCCCTCTTCGGAGCAATCGCATCAATCTCATCAATGAAAATAATGCTCGGAGCATTTTCCTCTGCCTCTCTGAAGACCTCCCTGAGCCTCTCCTCACTCTCGCCGTAGTACTTGCTCATTATCTCAGGACCGTTTATTGCTATGAAGTGTGCGTTTGCCTCGTTGGCGACGGCTTTAGCTAAGAGAGTCTTACCCGTCCCAGGCGGGCCGTAGAGCAGAACACCCTTAGGCGGCTCAATACCGAGCTTCTCGAATATCTCAGGGTGCTTTAGAGGGAGCTCTATCATCTCCCTGATCTTCTGAATCTCCTCCTTGAGACCGCCTATGTCCTCGTAGGTAACCCCGAGAACGGCCCTCTTGGCAACCTCCTTGACAGGCTTTTCGCTGACCGTGAAGTCCGTGAAGTCCGTAATCTGGACTATGCCGGCGGGAGTTGTTGCGGTTACAACGAACGTCAGCTCCTGACCGAGGATTCCGATTTTAACGTAGTCCCCTCTGACAACGGGTCTTCCTATGAGCCTTGAGTGCAGCCATTCAACGAAGTCGTGGCCGAATCTGATGGGCTCCGTCGGGGCGAGAATTACTTTTTTGGCCTCCTTAACCTCAGCCTTTCTCACGGTAACCTCGTCCCCAAGCCCGACTCCCGAGTTCTTCCTGATGGTTCCATCCATCCTTATGAGTGAAAGCCCTTCATCCTCGGGATATGCCGGCCAGACGACTGCGGCGGTGTTTTTGGTGCCTATTATCTCAACTATGTCGCCGGGTTGAACGCCAATTTCGCGCATGGCCTTTCTATCGATCCTCACAATTCCCCTGCCCACATCCCTCTGATAGGCAGAGGCAACCTTGAGCTTGATCTCCTTCTTTTCGGTCATTTATATCACCTCCAGACTTTTTTGACCGATGATCTTAATTTGATTCTGATTTAAACAGGGGGAGTTAAAAATGAAAGCAGCAAATCACTCAATCTTCACCTCAAATCCCTCTCCGCCCTTCTTGGCGGGGTGCTTCTTTGGAATCCTGATTTCAAGCACGCCGTTGTTGTATTTGGCTCTGGTTTTCTCGGGGATAACCTCCTCCGGCAGGCTGATTACCCTGCGGTAGCCGCTGTAGTACCTCTCGACCCTTATTGCACCCTCCCTCTCAAGCTCCTTTTCTCTCCTGACCTGAGCCTCAATGTAGACGGCGTCCTCCGTGACCCTGACCTTTATGTCCTCCTTTCTGACTCCCGGAAGCTCTGCGGTTATTACGAACTCGTCTCCGCTGTCGAAGATGTCAACGAATGGCTCTCTCCAGACCCCTCCCCTTTCCTCAAGCTCCATACCGGGTCTCCTGTATGACCAGAGCCTTGGCCCGCGGAAGAAGTCATTGAAGATGCTGTCAATCTCCTCCTGGATTTCCCTCATTATGTCGAAGGGGTCCCAGATGTCCCATCTCCTCTCCCTTCTCCAGACCATGGCTCTCACCCCCATGTTTTGGTTACCAGTAGTTACTAAAAACTTGGAGTTTATAAAGTTTTCGATTTTAGTATGATCAGGTTAGGATAATGCTCCGGAAAAGCGGCTCATCCGCATACCCCTTTTTGAAAGCGCCTCAATGAGAGTGTTATTTAAAACCCGCAACTCGGCCGTTAAAGCTCCAAGAAAGATTCAGGGGATACCGGATCAGCCATGTATCCCAGACCCCTGAGAATTCTCGCAAACTCTTCTGCAAAGCCGTAAACGGTGAAAACCCTTTCAGGCCTCACAGTTTCAACAATCTTTATCAGCTCCCAGAAGTCCGCATGGTTGCTGAGCTTTAGCTGGCCGAAGCCGGAAACTGTGAGCTCCCAGGGGGAAAGCGAGTTCTCAACACTGGGCGAGCGGTAGGAGCGGAGGACAACATCCCCCTCATCAGAGATGTTGCTGAAAGTTATCCCGAACTTTTCGTAGACCCTCGCGACCTTCACAGCCTCTCCCGGGGCTTTCACGCTGTAGCCGTGGATTTCAAGGATCTTCATAACCTCCTGTGCCTTCCCCATCTGGTTGACGTAGAGAACCGGCCGTTTTCCCCTTCCCAGGGCCTCTTCAACGAATGCCACTAACTTCTTCTCCACCTCCTTCGGTGAGGGAAACGTGAAGCCAGGAACCCCGAAAGTGGCCTCGATTATTAGAACGTCTGCTTTAGGAAACCTGCTCTTCTCAGCAGTTCTCAGCTTGAACCACTTGGTATCGCCGGTGTAGAAGACAGTTCCCGTATCAAGCCACAGTTTTATCCCTGCTGATCCGAGCATGTGGCCGGCTGGATAGAGCTTAGCCTTGAAATCGCCGAGGTAAAACGTCCTTCCGAACTCAATCTCCCTGTAAAAGCCGCCCTTGCGGAGATGGCTGAGGAATTTGGTTGCCCTGGTTGAATAAACCCTCTCCCCGCTGACGAAGTGATCTGTGTGGGCGTGGCTCTGGAAGGCAAATCGAGCCGAGCTGTCGAGCCCGATGTTTCCTATTATCATTAATTTGAATATAGGTTCCGAAATCCTTATTAGCTTCGTTTCGATAGATATCTTGGTGTTGAGATGCCCGCCTATGTTATCGAGACCAGAGACCTCACGAAGTTCTTCGGGAAGAGGAATATAATCTACCACCTCAACCTGAAGGTACCCGGAGGAGCAGTATATGGATTCCTCGGCCCCAACGGGGCTGGAAAAACCACAACAATAAAAATGCTCACAGCAGCCCTCAGGCCAACCTACGGGGAGATAAAGATTTTTGACCTTGAAATGCCGCGGGAAAGGGTTGAAATCATGGGGAAGGTGGGCTATATGCCGGAGCAGCCGATAGCGTATGAGGACATGACAATTTTCGAGTTCCTGACCTATATGGGAAGACTCTCCGGCATGAAGAGAGAGGAGGCTGTGGCGAGGACCAAGGAGCTTATGAAGTATGTGGGCGTTGGCCGTCTGGCTTTCAACAGGATAAAGGAGCTTTCATCAGGTCAGAGGCAGCGCGTGGCATTTGCATCGGCCCTAATCGGAAAACCTGAACTTCTAATTCTCGATGAGCCCACAGCCAACCTTGACCCGCTCGGAAGAATAGAGTTCATAGGAAAGGTTCTTGAGCTGGCGAAGGCCGGTAAGACGATTTTTGTGAGCTCCCACATAGTCAGCGAAGTTGAGAAAATGTGCAACTATGTCGGGCTGATAAAGGATGGGCAGCTCATAGAACAGGGCAGGGTGAGGGAGCTCGTCAACGTCGAGGGTACGGACTATGATGTTGTGGTGTCCGACAACTCAAAGCTCCTTAGGTTTCTGAAGGAACAGATATATGTGCGTGAGGCATGGGAAGAGGAGGGCATCCTCAGGGTGAAGCTTGATGAGAGGTTCGCCGAGCGCTTTTTTGTCGAGGTACCTGCCTTTATAGCCCGGGAAGGACTGGCGCTCAAGCTCTTCAAGTCCCATACAAGCCCGCTTGAGAGAATCCTGATGAAGCGCTTTAACGTGGGGTGGGAGGGATGAACATCTGGGTGATATTTGAGAGCGAGTTCAGGCGTTTAATCCGCTCCAGAAAGCTCAAAGTTCTTTTCCTCGCCACATTATTTCCCTCCCTCCTCTACATCTTCAACCCCCATGCAAGCGGAAGCGGTGTGGAC
>JALSON010000013.1 GCA_026986455.1 Thermococcaceae archaeon
GCGAAGGAAACCCTTGAGAGGCTTAGGTGAGGAGGATAGGGAATGCTCAACATCTTAATCTTCTTTCTGTTAGCAGCCATCGCCGGCTACCTGATCATGAAGTTCGTCTGGAGGGTTCTGAAGTTCCTCGCGGTGAATACCGTGGTTGGGCTTGTGCTGCTGTGGGCCCTCAATCACATGGGAGTCTCCCATGTTGAGTTCAGTCTGATCAACATACTCATAGTTGCGGTTGGAGGTATAGTTGGGGTCGCCCTTCTCGTGGTGCTTTCATGGCTGTAGGGGCCATCTAAATCTTTTTAAATCTCCCCGATTTCCTTTTTAGTGTGAGTCTGAACGATTTGTTGAGGGGTGATGCTCATGTCTCACAGATCCGCTGAAATGTATGAACTTAAAAAGAAGGTTGAGGAACTTAAAAAGATAAGGGGGCGGGCCACGGAGCTTGTATCCCTCTACATCCCTGCCGGTTACGACATAAACAAGGTTATGCAGCAGCTCAGGGAGGAATACGGCACCGCCCAGAACATCAAATCCAAGAGCACCCGGAAGAACGTCCTCGGTGCCCTTGAGAGGGCAATGCAGCACCTGAAGCTCTACAGACAAACACCGCCAACAGGACTGGCTCTCTTTGTTGGAAATGTTAGCGAGCAGGAGGGTGTTAGCGACATCCAGCTGACCGCGATAGTCCCACCGGAGCCCCTGAGGGTCAGGCTCTATCGATGTGACCAGACCTTCATCACAGAGCCCCTTGAGGAAATGCTCAGGGTGAAGGAAGCCTACGGCCTCATAACCGTGGAAAAGAACGAAGCAAGCATCGGAATTCTCAGGGGAAAGAGGATAGAGGTCATTGACGAACTCACATCGAATGTCCCGGGAAAGACCAGAGCAGGAGGTCAGTCCGCGAGACGTTACGAGCGCATTAGGGAGCAGGAAACACACGAATTTATGAAGAGAATCGGGGAGCACGCGAATAAGGCCTTCCTACCTCTCCTCGAAGCGGGAGAGCTTAAGGGGATAATAATCGGCGGGCCCGGGCCCACCAAGGAGGAGTTCGTCGAGGGGGATTACCTCCATCACGAGCTCAGGAAGAGAATAATCGGTGTCCTCGATATAAGCTACAGCGGTGAATATGGTCTCAAAGAGCTCGTGGATAAGGCCAGCGATATACTGAAGGAGCACGAGGCGGTAAAGGAGAGAAAGCTTATTCAGGACTTCTTCAGGCATCTCGTCAAGGATACGGGAATGATAACCTACGGTGAGAAGGAGGTCAGAAAGGCCCTTGAGCTTGGGGCGGTTGACACACTCCTCCTCAGCGAGGGCTACGACAGGGTCAGGGTCAGGGCAAAGTGCAACAACTGCGGCTGGGAGGAGCTGAAGACAATGAACGAGCAGGAGTTCCACATATACAAGAAGAGGCTCAAGCTGTGCCCGAAGTGCGGCAGCCAGAACATAAGCTTCGAGAAGTGGGACGTTGCGGAGGAGTTCATAAAAATGGCGGAGGAGAGCGGGAGCAATGTGGAAATCATCTCCCTTGATACGGAGGACGGCCAGCAGTTCTATAGAGCATTTGGCGGGCTTGGGGCTTTTCTGAGGTACAGAATTCGGTGAGCTATTTGTATGCATCCTCCCTTTTCTTTAACCTGTGGATGAGTATAAGACGCCTTTTCCAGTTTACGGTGTAGATTACCCTGTACTCACCTATCCTAACCCGATAAATGTCCAAATCAGCAGAACCCCTGAGCTTGACTATATCGAACTTATCTCTGGGAACAGCCTCATATTGAAGCACGTCTTTCAGTTCCAAGAATTTTCGACGATTTGCCTTGGGCAGCGATTTGAGAGCTTTGATGACTTCTTTTTTAACTTTAAGCTTAAAAGTCATGAATCATCCTCCAGAAGTTCCTCAAGTTCGTTAGCATCCACCCATTCATCTTCTTTGAACTCCCGTGCTTCCCTTTCAATCTCATCAAGCTCCTCAGGCGACACCCCTTCCTTAACCAGAGGTACCAGAAGAGCCTCAAGGCGCTGAATCTCCACCTTGATGCGCTCAAGTTCTGCTATCACATACTCAATATCCCTGAAATCTATACGTTCCATTCTCTCACCACTGTAATTTTGAGTTCCAGCCTATTTTTAGTTTTCGTTTTATTCATTAAACATTTAATACCTCAACGAGCAACCTCCGTATGCCCTCTTCCACCTCCTCCCCGTCCATCACATACGGCGGCCTCAGAACGGGTTTTATGGAAAGACCTCTGATTTTCATGGAGAGCTTTATCGCCGAGCCGAATGATGATGCCAGACTGTATACCCTCGAAAGTTTTGCAAGCCGTCTGGCATGCTCGAAGGCCTCTTCAAAGCGCTTCTCCTGGAAGTCCTTCCAGAGAGCTAGATGAACCTCCGGGGCAAAGTTGGCACAGGCCATTATCCCGCCGTCACCGCCGAGGATGAGGGTGTTGAGGAAGTGCTGGTCGAGGCCCGTGAAGACCCGGAAGTCCTTTCTTTCGCCCTTTACATCGAGAATCACGTCCCTGATGTGGTTTATGCTGTCTATTGTCTCCTTGACGCCTGCGATGTTTGAATACTCAAGGGCGAGGCGTTTTATCAGGGAAACGCTCAGGGGAGTGGCACAGGAGGGAATGTTGTACAGAATTATTGGAATATCCGTCTTCTCCGCAATCATTGAGTAGTGCACGAAGAGGGCATCATCGCTCAGAGGACAGTAGTAAGGAGGCGCTATCACGGCATAATCTGCACCGATATCCTGAGCATGCTTCGTCAGCTCGATGACCTCGAATGTATTTGAGGAAGCCGTCCCGACGAGGTAGAAGGCCGAGCTAACAAGCTCACGCCCCTTTTCGGCAAGGAGCTTTCTCTCCTCAACGCTGAGACTCGTGAATTCTCCCGTCGTTGCGTTGATGAAGATTCCATGGACTCCCGCTTTCTGAAGGAAGTCAAGATGCTCCTCAAAGGCTGCAAAATCAATGGAGTAGTCCTCATTGAAAGGTGTCACAAGGGGAACGATAACTCCACGCATACAATCACCGGAATAAATTAAATGAGAGGGTATTTTAGGTTTTTCTGCATCTTCGGGTTTTCTCACATCCGCTCGACGGCCTCAATCCCCATCAGCTCAAGCACGTTCTTCAGAACCTGCTTTGTGGCCATGACCAAAAGCAGCCTCTCCTCCCTGATGCCCTCCTCTGCCTTGAGAACCGGTGAGACCATATAGAACCTGTTGAACGTGCTTGCAAGCTCGTTGGCATACCATGCAATCAGGTGGGGCTTTATATCCCTGCCCGCCAGCTTTATGATCTCCGGAAACTCTGCCAGCAGTTTTATGAGCTCCTTCTCCCTCTCATTCAGCTCCCCAAAGCTGGCCCTTTCGAGGAGCTCTCCAATCCTGATTTCAATGCCCTCCTCCTTTGCTTTCCTCAGGATTGATGCACAGCGGGCGTGGGCATACTGTATGTATGGAGCACTCTCCCCCTCGAAGTTCAGGACATCATCCCAGCGGAAGGTGATTATCTTCTCCGGCGAATACTTGATCATGTTATACCTTATGGCTCCAACGCCGACGGCCTCGGCTATCTCTTCCTTCTCCTCCTCGCTGAGGCCGGGATTTTTCTCCTCAACCAGCTTTCTTGCCCTCCGAACGGCCTCATTGAGAACCTCGTCGACTGTGAAGCCCACCCATGTGCCTTTCCTTCCGCTGAAGCTGCCCTCGGGCCTGACAACGTGCTCGTAGGCCAGATGGTGGAAGTTCTCCGCTTCTCTTTCATGTCCTAAAAGCCTGAGCGCATGTTTCACCGCTTGCTGCGGATACTTCTGCTCGGCACCGATAACGTTGATGACTATATCAGCATTCCCGAATCTGCCGGGCATCCGCTGACCGTCTCTTGCGGTTGTCCATGTCTCATGGCTGGCCCTCTTGTCCCAGATTTTATACAGCATGTCTGCATTTAGAAGACCGAACTTCCACAGGTGATACGCTATATCCTTGCCTGTGTATGTCGCGGTTCCATCGCTTCTGATAAGAACCATATCGGGGTTCTCCATATCAGGGAACAGCCTGCCAAGCTTCATTATAAATGCACCCCTGTATTTTCCCTCCTTTGCCCATTCAAAGTTCTCGTTCTGCTCTATCTTTGCGTAAGCCTCTTCGAAAATGCCGCTCTTCACGATGTCGCTCTCCCAGCTCAGAAGGTCGTATGCAATGTTGAGCCTGTATGTGGTCTCCATCTGCGCTTTCACACATGCTTCAGCCAGCTTTCTGCCCCTCTCGGCAATTTCACTTTCTCCGTGTTCGAGCTCTTTCATTATCTCCCGGATTTCCCTCTCAACTTCGGGGTTCTCCTCAAGCATCCTGTGCACCTTCACATACAGGAGGCCCAGCTTGTGGTCGAGTTTGTCCACGTTTGCCTCAACGTCCTCTATCCCGAGGTTTGTATAGCCCCAGAAAACCTGAGCAAACTGTACGCCCAAGTCATCTATGTAGTTCTGCACCTCCACGTCATAGCCCAGAGCTTTCATGATCCTTGCCATTGTGTCCCCGAGAATGGAGTTTCTCGCATGCCCCATGTGGAGCGGTTTTGTTGGATTAACGGAGGTGTGCTCCACGATGACCTTTTTTCCTTCCCCAATGGAGCTCTCTCCGTATGAGTCTCCCTTTTCAAGGATTTCTTTAACGAGCTCCCGGCCAAAGACTTCATAGTTCAGAAAGAAGTTTATGTAACCCGCACCCGCAACCTCAATCTTCTCTATGCTCTCCGGCAGCTTTTCCTTTATCTTCTCGGCTATCTCCCCTGCAATCATCTTAGGAGCTCTTCTGAAGACCCTTGCGAGCTGAAATGACACCGCCGTGGCAAAATCGCCGAACTCCATGCTCGGGGTGTCATCAAAGAGTATCTCTCCTTCCCAGCTTTTTCCTTCCTTCTCCAGCATCTCACGGATAGCATCTTCAAGGATGACCTTTACCCCCTTCTTCACGTCCTCATATGCCATTCACATCACCTGAGCTGAGTTGAGATTAACCTTTAAAAACTTCTCCGCTTAAAATAGCTTGGGGATGAACATGAGGCACCACATGGGTGAGCACAAGGCCAGAAAGGGCCTTATACGGATTGAACTTGACGAGGAAAATGGCGTCGTAAAGGATGTAAAAATCACGGGAGACTTCTTTATCCACCCGGAGAACACGATCGAGGAGCTGGAAAACAGGCTGAGGCATCACAGAATTGAGGAACTTGAGAGCCTGATAGATGATTTCTTTGCACTCCGTATGGATGTTGAGATGCCCTACATTAACGTGGAGGACTTCAAAATAGCCCTCAAAAAAGCCCTCAGTGATTAGACGGGTGGTAGCATGAAAATGAGAACTCCAAAACAGATTTTCTTTGTTCTTGCATTCCTCTTCCTGATATCGGCATTTGCCGGGCTGTTTGTGGCATTTGCAGCCCCGGGGGGTGCGTTGAGAATCGTTCACAAAATTGCATCGGAGTTTGCCATCCCCTCTCCAGAGCCGTTTGAGAACTTTCAGAGGATTTTTCTGAACAACATTGTGGTGGCATCGCTGATAACCGCTTCGGGCATATTCTTCGGCATCGGGCCGGTTTTCTTCATCTCCCTCAACGGGTTTATAGTCGGGATTGTGGCTGGGGTTGCATACTCCACCGGGAAGGCCCCTGCAGATCGGATTTTGTTGGCATTGCTCCCGCACGGTGTTGTTGAAATCCCCGCGATTATAACGGCCGGGGTTGGCGGCAT
>JALSON010000014.1 GCA_026986455.1 Thermococcaceae archaeon
AAGCGAGGAGAATAGCATTCAGCTCAAGGAAAAAGATTGAGAAGCTGAGGGAAATCCTTGAAAAGCACGGGGGAGAGAAGATAATCATCTTCACGAGGCATAATGACCTTGTATACAGGATATCGAGGCGCTTCCTGATTCCTGCAATAACCCACAAGACGGACAAAAAGGAGCGGAGTGAAATCCTGAAAAAGTTTAGAGAAGGCAAATATAAAGCGATAGTCAGCAGTCAGGTTCTTGATGAGGGTATAGATGTTCCGGATGCGAGTGTTGGGGTTATAATAAGCGGCACCGGCTCCTCAAGGGAGTTCGTGCAGAGGCTCGGGAGGATTTTGAGACCAGCTCCGGGGAAGGAGAGAGCCCTTTTGTATGAGCTTGTGTCGGCGGGAACGAGCGAAGTTAGAGTTGCAAGGAGGAGGAAGTCCCGGCTGAGGGGATAAAGGGATGCTATCAATTCAGTGACGTCAGCACAAAGCACACTAACCTAAGTGGGAAGATTTTTAAATCTAAACCTCCTATACAGGTACATGAGAAGGGAGGCTGCGATTGTATCCACCGCAATACTCATGCTCGCTCTCTCGCTTGCAGCATCCCATGTCTATCCTGAATTGCAGCCTTTTAGCACTCCTCCCGAATACATTTCTCCCCTAACATTTTCAAATGAAGCCCCTGACCTTTTCTATGTTAGGTATTTCACGAATGCTTCAAGGGTTCTAGTTCTCTTCGAGGACAGAGAAAACGCCGAGAAATTTACCTCATTTATACGGAACAATTCGGTCGTGATAATCTCGGAGGGGATGCATGCCGATGTCCTCATGAAGCGGGATGTTCTCAGGAGAATACTGGAGCTCGCCGATTACTCCGATGTTATGAGGCTCCCCACCGATAATTACTGGAATCCTCAGAGGATTGAGAAGGAGTACAGGGATCTCGACTTCCTTCTAACGAACTACAGCTTTCCGGAGCCAATTAGGGGTTATCTGCTGGACAGATTTAGGGAGCGGAGAGAGGACATGGAGAGAATAGAACGGGCGAAAAATTTCATGCTTGCCCATAAAGGGCTTGAATTCTATGAAATTGAACTCATAAATCCTCCATACGGCGTGAAATATCCGGATTTATCACCGGATTTGACGGTTATCCTGCTCGCCGAAACCGTTTTAATGGCTCTCATGGTTATTGAGAAAAACAGAAAGATAAGGGCGTCATTTTTAATATCCTTCCTCTTCCTGATGATTCCGGCATATCAATTTGCCATGTATGAAAGGGACTTAAGTTCATATGAGAAAACCGTCGCATACATAACGAAAATGCCCAAGAAGTCCTTTAACCGAACCTTTTACAATGAGCTAAACGGGAGCGTTGATATTTCATGCTACGTTAAAAGCCCCGGGGAAGTGGAGGACATTCTCGAGCTCATAAACTCTTCGGGAGTTCTTGAAACCGGGCACTCACTCAGAGGCAGATGGCTTCGCATGAGGTTCGTGGATAAAAATCCCCGGAGATTTCTGCTCTCCAAGAAATGCAGTCTTGATACCTACGGATACAGCTGTCCCAGAAACCCCACCGAAAAAGAGCTTCAGGTCATAAATAAAACAATGGAAGTGCTTGAAATGATACCCGAGGATAAAAGATATCTCGTTAAAGATGCCCTTTCGAGGTATAACAACACAATCCACGAATGCGATAGCGGCTATCTGGAAAGCATTCCCCCGGGAAAATACATGGTTAGCCTCCATGTATTTCCCGAAACCCTCTCATTACCTGATCTGCAGCTTTCTCTCCAGATGATGATATCAGCTGCGGCTGTCCTATTTCTGGCGCTTCTCCTTGGAGGAAAGGAGCAGTGATGCAACTCTTTCAGCCTTTTCCAGGTCTTCGGGAGTATTAACATTCAATGCCAGCAGAGGATTGCTGAGCTCGAAAAACTCCTCCCCCTCCTCAGCGACGGCGTTTAGCCCGACAATTGCATATCCTTTATAGACTACCGGGCTGAGATCTTTTGGAACAAGGCTTAGAGGGAGAACTCCTGTTAAGCTCCTCTTTCCATCAAAGGCTTTCTTAATGAGCCAGAAATCACATGCTTTCACAAAAGGAATATCTGCAGAGATGCTTATAAAAGGCCCGAACTCCTTCAAAAGCTCCTGGATATCGCCCACGTAATCCCTCCCGCTTGTTTCCACAAAGGGCACTCTCTCCTTACGGCAGAGCTCTCTTGTTTTAGGCGTGTTTTTGCTCAGTGCAATTAAAACCTCATCAACTTTTTCTGCCTGCTCATAGACCCGGAGGAGCATTTCCTTGCCCGCTATTTTTAATACAGGCTTTTCCTTTCCCATTCTGCTTGATTTCCCGCCAGCTAAGATGATTATCATTGTCATCACGTCTTTTCTATCATCAAAACCTCTAAATCGCTAAGCTCCCACAGGAGACAGTTTTCCCGCAGCCGTTCCTTCCCTTCAACATGCCTGGCAACGAGCCCATAGCTTTTTTCCCAGCCTTCCAGACCAACGAGCTCCGCTTTTCTTTTTAAATCCTTAAGAATTCTCCGCGCTTCTCCCTCCTCCAGCCCCTTCCACTTAACCTCGATGAATAAGGCCTTTCTCTCCCGCTTGTTCAAAGCCACCAGATCAATCTCCTCACCCTTACGCCACCACCTGCCGATTCTGGTGAATTTAAACGGCAGTTTCCCGGAACGGTTGAGCTCCACAAGAAACTCATGCACTATGTCCTCAAAAACAAAGCCCAGATAGGAGTTCAAATCATCCATCACAGCTTCAACGAGCTCGTTTCCCATCCCCATCTCCACCATGTCGGCGTTTGGATAGACATAGCGGAACCAGAAGGTGAAGTAGTTGTCCCTTATGCGATAATGTCCCTTTCTGCTCTTCCTGCTCGCGGTAACTGGAACCTCCCTCCTAACGAGGCCGAGACTTATAAGCACGGAGAGGTACTTCCCGACTGTGGCCCTCTCAAGTCCTGTCTCGTTCATTATCTCTCCGAGCGTGGTGTTGCCCTTTGCTATAGCCTCCATTATTGCAAAGTAGTTCCTCGGTTCCTCAAGCTCTTCCCTCAGCACAAAGAGGGCATCACCGTAGAGGAAGGAATCCGGACGGAAATACTCCCTGAGGTTTTCAGCTATACCCTTTGAATCGTCGAACTCAATGAGGTAGGCGGGCGTCCCTCCGAGGATGCCGTAGGCCATTACAAGCTCCTCCATTGAATAGTTGGGGAAAAATGCCCTGGCATCGAAGAATCCGAGTGGTTTGAGTTTCATCTGTGCTGTTCTCCTTCCATAAATCGGGCTTCTGTAGCCGAGAAGCTTTTCCATCATTGAAATGCTTGAGCCGCATATTACAAGATAGATTTTGGTGTTCTTCAGCCTGAGGTCCCAGTACTCCTGAAGAATTGATGGGAGCTCGGGGGAGCCTTTAACGAGATAGGGAAACTCGTCGATGACGATTATCAGTCTCTCACTTTTTGATCTCTCCGAGATGTATTCAAAGAATGCATCCCAGCTCTGAAATGGGTTTTTTGCCAGAAAAGGGTCGTTAAAATAGGAGGCGACCTTTTTGGAGAATCTCTTCAGGTTTTCATGTGTGCTCGTCTCCCTCGCCAGGAGGTATATCCCGCCGTTTCTTTTGAGAAACTCAAGGAGAAGGGCTGTTTTGCCTATCCTCCTCCTTCCGTAGACCACTATGAACTCGGCCCTCCCGCCATTCAGTCTCTCCTCAAGAAGTTTGAGCTCTTCTTTCCTGTCTATGAACATTATATACTCACCAGTAAATTACTTGTGAGTAACTTATTTAAATCTTTTCCCTGATTGGTCCGGAAGCCACAATTTTCACATCAAAAATGATGGTGGCTCAGGGCCAGAATCAAAAGCGTCCCCGCCCTTGTAATTTCAGCCGTTGCCCCAATGCAGTCACCGTTCAATCCCCCGAAGTTTTCGAGGCTTAACCTGATTACATAAGCACCGGCCAAAAGCCCCAAAACCGAAAAGATGCTTTTTGGGCTGTAAACCACGGTGGGAAGCAGGAGGACCAGATAGAGCAGGCTCCCAATGAGGAGCTGTTTTTTATCCATCCCCTCCATAAAGTAGGAGCCGAGGCCATTCCCCAGGGGCTTTTTTGTTGCCAGAGCGAGGAGCATTGCGTACCTGGAATTGAGCTCCGCCAGAAAGATGGCGTAGAACGGGAGGAGCTGGAGGGAATAGCTCTGGAGGAGGAGAACCATCACAACCGCAAAAACTCCCGCTATGCCGGTGTTTAAGTCCTTCATTGCCTTAATCTTCCTTTCACGGTCGCCTTTGACCATCACCCCGTCGGCCCAGTCCGCCAGACCATCAAGGTGGAGCAGGCCTATGGTAAAATACAGGAGCAGAAGGGCGAGCACGTTTCTCAGGGGGACGCCAAGATACAGGATTAATGCAGGTAAGGCCGATGTTATCACCGCAAGGAGGGGAAAAGCCCATATCTCACGCCGTGCTTTTTCAAAATCTCCTTTGAGCGGAATCCTTGTCATGAAGGGTATGAGGTTCCTCATATCTCCCACCCGGCCAATTAATCCAACACAGGCAAGGCTTAAAAAGACTCCCTCCAAACTGCCAACCATGAAAAAGGAACACTACTGGATGCTGCTCGTGCTGGTTCTGATCCTGGCGGTTTTGTATACCCTCGGCTTAGTCGGTGTGCTCCCCTTCGCCATCAGCTATTACATCACGATCTTCATGATTTTCCTTTTCCTCTTCCTCAGGTGGCAGAGGAGGCTCGAATAACCTCGTCATACAGCCGGCTATGAACCCACCGACGGCATCATCCAAAAACGGCGGCAGGTCTTTCAAAATCCCCGGCTTTCTGGTGTCGTAGCGGAAGAAGTTGAAGAGCGCCATCTTACCGCCGATGTACTCGGCTATGTCAATCCCTATGAGCTCATCCGCCACGAGGTTTACGGGGTCTCCTTCCACTTTAAAGCCCTCCTCCAGGAGCAGGGCGGCCATGAGCAAAGCCCTGACGTTGATGTCGTTTAAATAGTGGAGCATAACCCTCTCAAGCCGTGCCCTGACTTTTTCCTCCTCATCCCCGATGTAGAGCTCCAGGGCGGTATCGATCATTGCATCGAGGGTTATGCCCCTCGATTCGAGCTTTTGAATAAATTCCCCCTTCATGACTTCACCAGCCTGAATTTCAGCCACCAGTATCTCCCGCTCTCCTCAACGTTTAACGCCTCTAGCCTAAAGCTCCCTTCAAACAGCGGGCATTTCAAAACAGCCGTGTGAAACTCTCCAAATTCTCCGATGGGGTCTGCTCCGGGGTTTGCCTCCAAGAAGCCCTTCAGGTCTTCTGGGGAGGAGAATGTGTAGCCGAGCCACTCCTTTGAGAGCTTTTCCCTATTTACGGAGATTATCGCGTACTCAAAGCCTGTATCGAGCATCTCTCTGGCCAGCTCGGGCGTGTTTTGACCCCACAGCGGCTCCAAGGCCCCAACGCCAGCTCTTTCAGCAAGCTGCTCCACCCACCTGAGGTGCTCCTCAAGGAGCACATCACCAGCTACAATGAAATCGACATCGAGGGAGCCTATGAACTCCGCCAAAGCCTCGCTTCCCTCCCTCATGTCAAAGGTGAGGAGCTCTTTTCTCATCGCATCGGCGAGCTTTTTGAGCTCGCTTAAGTTTTCATAGTGCGGTGAAATCCCCATGGTCGTTTTTAAGACCA
>JALSON010000015.1 GCA_026986455.1 Thermococcaceae archaeon
GCTCGATCGAGAACCTTATCGTCACCAAGCCCCTCGGCTACCTCGACTTCCTCAGGCTGGAGAGAAATGCATTCGCAATAATGACGGACTCCGGGGGGATACAGGAGGAGAGCATAATCCTCAACGTGCCCTGCCTCACCCTCCGCTACAACACCGAGAGGCCTGAGACGGTTAAAGCCGGTGGCAACATCCTGGTGGGGCTGGAGAAGGAGAGGGCAATTGGATACCTGACGAAGCTCATTGGAGATGAGGAGTTTTACACGAAGATGGCAAACGCACCTAATCCCTTCGGTGACGGGAAGGCCGGGGAGCGGATAGCGGAAATACTGCTGGAGCTTCACGAAAAGGAGGAGCTGAGGGTCAGGAGCTCAAGATTTATTTAGTGCGGCCTTCTGCGTTTTTTCCTCCAGTTCAAAGCGTCCTGCCCGGGCTGCTATGGCCTTTGCCGCCTGTCTCATGAGGTAATCTCTGTATCCCCGGAGACCGATGAGTCCCCATGATTCATCTGAGACATCTGCGAGGATGTATGCCTGAAACTGGGGGATGCCGGTTCTGTTAAAGGCTATTAGGGCTCTCTCCTTATTCGTGGCGTTCCTGTAACTCAGATAGTGGGCTGGATCACCGGTGCTTGAATAAACGGCAATTACCCTTACCTGTCCCCTTGCGATTATGGGAGAATAGCTGATGTTGAACCACTCAATCCAGACAGCTAGGAACTGACCGTCGCACTTAACAAGGGCAGAGAGGGTTAGAACTTTATGTCCCCTGGCTTTCAGCTCGGCAGCCACCATTTTTCCGAAAGGGGAATCCGGATAGATGCAGAAGCCGTTATTGAAGGTGGCATTGGCGTTTCTCACACCTCCAGTTTGAGCACTCATATGGGTTTCCGATTTGGCGAGTGTGAAGCTGCCAAAGTAGAATACGAGAGCAGCGAGGGCAAGAACCAAAAGGAAGACAGCAACCTTTTTCATGAGCAGCACCTCAGTCGCTTTCGAGGAACTGGTCGAGCTGGGAGGCAATTTCATCTGCAATCATTTCGTAGGGGCTTTCTTCCCTCAGCTTACCAACCTTTGCCCTGAGGTTCCACCAGTAGGCGACGGCGCAGGTCTGGTTGGCAATCCTAAGCTCGTTCATTCTTACAATACTCGCATGACAAAACCTCTGAGCTGTTTTGTCTATCTCGCTCTCTGACCAGACTGTGCCGTTGTTGATGACATCAACGGCAGACTTTGCATCGCCGGCGTAGGAGTAGTAGAGTATCCCGGATACCTCCCTCTCCGTATAGAGCACTCTGTATCCTGCCCCAATAGAGGGGATATACACGAGGACAACCCTGCCCTTCAGGTCATCCCCGGATATGTCCATATCAACGACCGCCTTCAGGCCATGCTTTTCCGCGACCCTCACCAGAGCTTTCTTGATATAGTTCCTGTATGGCTTGGGGACCCAAACGGCTATGTAAACCACGTTCGGATTCTGGGGAGCGCTCTTCCAGCCGTAGTTTTTATCAACTATCGTCGCACCCCCATGCTGAAATGCTCCAGAATATTCCGAGAGAATATATGACTCGCTTGCAGTGGCAATGCCAAGAATGAAGAGCACAGTGAGTGCCGCGACACCAAGAACAACGAAGATGCGTCTCATTCACCTCACCGAATATTGATTTGGCATATTACTTTAAAAAGTTATCGTATCAAACTTCAGTTCCGATGTAAATTCCATGCCTCGTCCTGACTATCCGCACCCTCACCCTATCACCCACATCAGCGTCGGTGTTTATGACCTCTATGAGCCTGTTCCTTGCCTTAGCGAGCATCTCACCCTGAATCCTTCCGGGAAGGACTATCTCCGCCTTAACGATCTCCCCCGGACGGAATGCTAGAGGAATGAATTCACGCTTTTCCATCCCGAAGTGCCTCGGCTTCAGGACGAGGGGCCTCGTTCCTGTCTTCTCTTCAAGTTTTCTGAGCCAGGAGTAGAACTCCTTGAACGGAACGAGCTTAGCTATCGTGGGGTTCCTCCCGAACTTGTAGGGGATGTAGTTCTGAAAGCCCAAAGCAGGCCACCGTTTTCCGGCGCCAATTTTTCTCGCGAACTCGATAAAAGCTTCGGCCTCATCATCATTCACTCCAAATATTATGACCGGAGCCAGGAGGACGTCTATTCCCGCGTTGACCAAAGCTTCAGCCATGTCAAGGACATGGTCAAGGTCGTAGTTTTTCATCCCCATGAGCATCCTCGCCTTTTCAGGGTCGAGGGAGTGAAGGGAGAGGTTCACCCTGTCGAGGCCAGCCTCTGCTAACTCTTCAACGAGCTTATCGTTGAGAAGCGTTCCGTTGCTCTGCATGGAAATAACGGAGACGTTGGGGTGCTCCCTCAAAGCCTGCACGAGCTCCACTCTGAAGGGATAGATCAGCGGTTCGCCCTGACCGTCGAGGTGGGCCTCAAGGCCTTTCCCCTTTATCCTCGCAACCTCATCGAACCACCTCATCAGGTAGTCTATATCCACAACGAAATCGCGCATCCTCGTTCTCGAATAGGGTCCCTCATCGACGGAGCAGAAGACGCAGCTTAAATTGCAGCCGCTTACGCCCCTCACCTGGATGAGGTTTGTCCCCCGGTCAATTAAACCAAAGGCGTTGTATCCGAGGAGGGGAACGTCCATTCCTTCATGGATGTATACAACCTCCCGCCCTGTGTATCGGTTCCTGAGAAGGGCACCGAGGCTGTTCTGGATGAAAATTGCCAGATATTTCTCCACATCCCTGAAATCAGTGCTTATGAGAAGCATGCCGTTTCTGACGGTTATCTCGGGGGAAACGTGATACTTCCGTTTTATGGCTCTGATTAAGTCTTTTTTCTCAAAATCAGCATAAAGCGTTTCCCGCCACACCAGCCTGACCTTCTCGCCCAGGTCATGGAACTCTGCGTGTGGAAGTTTCACTCCAATCATGGTCGTTGCTCCTCATGGGCTTTTAAAAGGCTTCGGCAAAATTTATAATAAGGGGCTACAATCGCCGGACACACCCCAATTATCTAACAGCATGCATGGCTACATGGAAACATTTTAATATTAGTGAATGCAATAGTCTAATGCTGGACTGATATGGTACAGGGTGATACTATGTGGGGGGAAATTGAGCATTACTTTGATGAATATCCCGTAAGGAAGCAGATAGCAAAGACTCTCCTTAAGTACGGTCTCAGGGTTTCCGATGATATGAAGATCAAAGCCGGCAACATAGAGGTTCCGTACACCAAGATAGCCAAGGCCCTCGATGTCGACAGGAGGGTCGTCAAAGAGACCGTTGCAATGATACTGAAGGTGCCCGAGCTGAAAGAGATATACACCAACCTTGAACCCACCGTGCACATGAAGTTCGTTGGCAGGCACGTGGGCTACGGGGTAATCGAAATCGAGCCCGAGCCGAGGGCCATAGGAATACTCGCAAAAATCGCCACGAAAATAGCCGATAGAGGAATAAACATAGTTCAGGTCGTTGCTGAGGATCCGGAGCTCTATCCGGAGGCAACGCTGACGATAATAACCGAGAGGCCTATTCCGGGGGAGCTGATAAACGAGCTCTCAAAGCTTGAAGGTGTCAAGAGAATCTCAATCTACTGAATTTTTCTTTATACCTTACTTGCCCTGCGGTCTGAACCCCTCCCTGCACTGTGAGGAACTCTTTTTGGCATTAAAGGACATAAATGCTGCCTATGTTTTAACCAAAAGTTTTAAACCTTTGTTCTTAGCTAATAAAGTTTATAAACATTTATTTACAACCAAAGATTAGCTTCGCTCAGCCTAAAAAATTCGCTCTAAACGCTGGAGGGTTGATAAATGGGAGAAGCCGGCAAGATAAGCAGGTACCTGTACACGGTTATCGTGCTGTTTATTATCTGGCTGTTTCTGACGAGCAGCCTTGATGCTCAGGAGCTGGAAATCGGATTTATATTATCCCTGATAGTTGCAGCATTCACGTATGACCTTTTTACGAGCAGAGGTCTGGCAAATCTGCATCCCAGGAGAATCGCCTACGCAGCAGCATACATTCCCTACTTTCTGTGGGCAATGATAATGGCCAATCTGGACGTGGCCTACAGGGTTCTGCACCCAAAAAGGCCTATAAATCCCGGAATCGTGGAATGCAAAACAGTTCTCAGCAGTGATGTTGGCAAACTCAGCCTGGCAAATTCAATCACACTGACGCCGGGAACGATCACGCTCGACGTCATCGGTGACAGATATTTCATCCACTGGATTGATGTTAAGGATGCGAGCATTGAAGGGGCATCCGAGAACATAACAAGACCGTTTGAAAAATTCCTGAAGGTGATCTTCGGATGATGGGCATCAACGTTTATCTCGCTCTTATAGCTATAGCAACACTCCTCAGTCTCTACAGGGTTTTCAGAGGACCAACCACCGTCGACAGGCTGGTGGCGGTTGATATCATGACGACAATAACGACCGGCCTGATGGTGCTCTTCGCCCTGCTTTACAGAAGGATGATATTCCTCGATGTGGCCTTAGTGTATGCGGTTCTGGCGTTCTTGGGAGTGATAGCATTTGCAAGGTATCTGGAGGGAGGAATATGAACGCAGTATCTGCACTTGGAGAGCTTCTGGTGCTCTTTGGGGTGTTCTTCTATTTCCTCTCGGCACTGGGCCTGATCAGGATGCCTGACGTTTATAACAGGATGCAGACGGCAACAAAGAGCGCCACTCTGGGCTCGCTGGGAGTCATCATAGGAACAGGGATCTGGGCGGTTGGAGAAGGCCTCCACTGGGGCTGGATTACAAAGACCCTCGTGATTGCGGTTTTCCTTCTCCTGACGAATCCAATAAGCGCCCACGCCCTCATCAGGGGAGCATATAAGAGCGGCATACCCCTGTGGGAGGGAAGCGTTGTCGACAGATACAGGGAAGCTCTGGAAGAAAGCAGGGAGGAGGGAGAGGAATGACGAGCTGTGTTCAGTGCATTGAATACATCATGGTATTCGTCATGATTCTTGCAGCGGTCTTTGCGGTGGAATGGAAGGATCTGCTGGCGGCGGTTGTGGGAATGGCGGCGGTTAGCTTGGTGGCGTCAATACTGTTCTTCTTCCTGCAGGCTCCGGATGTCGCCATGACGGAAGCGGCTATAGGTGCCGCCATGAGTGCCGCGGTTTTCATCTTCGCCATTAAGAGAACCCAGCGGTACGAAACTGAAGAGGAGGAAAGGCCCGGGTGGTGGATAAGATGGTGATGAAAAGAGCCATTGCAATACTCACGCTCCTCATAATTGGCTACTGGATGGCTTCGGCCCTGGTAAACGTCCCATTCGGGGCAGACAAGATGCTCGTTGGCCAGTACTACCTTGATCATGTTAAAGCCCAGACAGGTGCCGTTAACGCTGTTACTGCTGTTGTGGTTAATTACAGAGGCTTTGATACGCTCGGTGAGGTTACGGTGCTCTTCATAGCATCAACCGGTGTTGCAGCCCTGCTGTGGAGGAGGAAGAGGGAGAGGACGGCAAAGACAGAGGGCAGCGTTGTTCTCACAACCGGCAGCCGGCTGCTCTTCCCGTTTATAGTCCTCTTCGGTGCATACATCTTCATCCACGGTCATCTGACACCGGGTGGCGGTTTCCCCGGCGGTGCCACGATAGCAACAGCCTTCCTCATGCTGTATCTGGCCTTTTCGACATACGAAATCCCG
>JALSON010000016.1 GCA_026986455.1 Thermococcaceae archaeon
TACATAATCATCCCCGTAATCAGCTATGTTGCCCATGAAGGCGGGTTTGTTGAAGAAAATCCTCGCTATCGCCATTCCAAGGAGGGAGTTGAGCTCGCCCTCACATGCCGCAGGAATACCCTGAGCATTGAACATGGCCAGTGCGAGGCATGGAGTACCCTTCAGCTTCTGAAGCAGGTCAAAGCATCCAATCGTGAAGCCGTCAAGCCTGTAATCTTCCACAATTCTCTTTAATGTCAGGTATATTCTGCCCGCCTTTACAAGATCCTCTCTCTGAGGCTCTTTTATTTCCACGGCCTTGGCCACTATATCCTCCACAGCCTTCCAGCCCTCTGCGTCTGTGGTTGCATCGTAGTATTCATAGAACTTCTTCAGGCTTATATGGATATATGGCAGCTCGAATTTTTCGTTTATTAGCCATGGAGAAATTCTCCCGATGAGGCCGAGTCTGAGATTCAGGAACCTCTCCAGCATCTCCTTCATATCTTCATAGCCCAGCAAAGCCGCCTTAAGCTCATCAAGGCTCTTTACCAGAGCAGAAGGTATCAATCTGTCCCTGAAATACTCCCTGAGCTCCAAGGCCGCCGCTATCGAGTTGTTGAACGTGTCCCCGTAGAGGATTACCGGTTTTCTGAAGTAGGAAAAGCCCTTGAGCGTGTTTTCCGTCCCTCCTGTGAGGGGATAGATAAGGACAGCATCGACATCTTTAAAATCAAGCTCTTCGCTCCTCGCCTCATCCCGGGTTGAGACTATCAGACCACCCTTGATTTCGAATTCACCGGCCAGCAGGGTCAGAAATTTTGAGACCTTTTTCTCAAATGCCTTCGGATTTGCAAGTTCGCTGACTCCAAAAACCACTCCAATCTTCATTTCATCACCCAAGAATTTTAAACCCCCATGACTAAATAAGCTTGTGGTCGGGATGAAGTTTGTTCTTGATACCAGCATCTTTGTCAATCCCGAGGTCAGAAAGGAGTTCGGGGAGACCCCAACAGAGGCCATGAAATCCTTTCTGGTATATGCCGAGCGGCTCTTCGGGAAGGTGGAGTTCTACATGCCCCCCGGCATTTACAGGGAGGTTATGAACTTCGTGGATAGGGAGGAGGTTTCTCCGAATATTGAGCTTTATATCATAAAAAAACCTCCCAACCTCCATGATATCAGAATACCGGCTTTTGTTGTGTACGAGCTCATTGAGGATATAAGGAGGAGGATAGACAAGGGGTTGCGCGTTGCTGAAAAAGCCGTGAGGGAGAGCGTCATCGAAACGGATAACGTTGATAAAATAATCCAGAAGCTGCGGAGGAATTACCGCAAAGCCCTGAGGGAGGGAATAGTCGATAGCAAGGAGGACTTTGAGCTCATTCTCCTTGCAAAGGAACTTGATGCCACCATAGTCTCCGCCGATATCGGGATACTCACATGGGCCCAGAAGATGGGCATAAGGTGGATAGATGCCGCCAGCTTCAGGGAGGTTCTGGAGGGGCTGACGGGCAAACTCTCGAAATAGGTGCCTGAATGGATGGAGAAAGCCATAGAAAAATTTATAAGCTAATCCAGATACCAATCCAACGGTGCCCCGGTGGCTCAGCCTGGTGGAGCGGCCGCTTGGTAAGCGGCAGGTCGCGGGTTCAAACCCCGCCCGGGGCTCCAGCTAATGTTCTATGTGAATAACGGGGGCCGTGGGGTAGCTTGGTCTATCCTTCGGGCTTTGGGAGCCCGGGACCCGAGTTCGAATCTCGGCGGCCCCACCAGTACAAACTTTCGCCGAGCGAAAGTTTGATCAAGGTTTGTGATTCTTCTTTGAATTTCTCTCCGCTAAGGATTTTTCAGGTTTAATTGGCTTTGTTGTGGGGGATTCAAGATTAATGGACTTCTTAAGTGAGTTCACTCTAATCCACGCTCCTCTGGAGCGCTAAAAATAAACGAACCAATCAAAAACCACTCTTTGCCTGATGAATCCCTAGCAGAAATGAAGCTCATTATAATGAGAAAATTCAAGTCAAGGAAAACCCAAAGGAATCACAAACTTTTGACAAAGCTTTTTTCTAAAAGCTTCCAGCGCCGTTCTCACTATCGTTCGAACGTCCTTAACGGATGGCGGAAATTTAAGTGCTTTCCTAAGGGGTGGTTTTCCTTTTTACAGGGGTTTAAACTTTTGCTCAAGCTTTGCGCAGGCAAAGCTTGCTTGGTGAGTATTTCACTCTTAATGAAAAGGGCCCTCTTTGACCAAACTTTGCTCTGCAAAGTTTGTTTGCCAAGCAAAAGTTTCATCAAAGCTAGTAGCTCTTTCTTGGAGTGCAAGTTCTTGAGGGTGTTTTCTACTTGAAATCAATTTTTTCGGGTGAGAACTCGCTTAAGGACTCTTTTAAAGAGGTTTAACTCAAAAACTTCTAGCTTTTTGCCAAGCAAGGGCTTTTCGCCGGCCTCTTCCAAAGGCTGTGCTCCAACGGAAGGTTTACTAGGAACCCTCCCCCCGATGTCCGGAATTATGCAAAGATTTATAAAACGTCTTTAGAATAAGCCTTCAGGTTCAATATCATTAGAGGTGATGCTCATGGGAAGAACTACCAAGGTTGGTTCAGCCGGAAGATTCGGTCCGAGGTACGGTCTCAAGATCAGGAGGAGGGTTGCAGCCGTTGAGGCAAAGATGAGGCAGAAACATGTATGCCCTGTATGCGGAAGGAAGGCAGTCAGAAGGATAAGCACCGGCATATGGCAGTGCCAGAAGTGCGGTGCCACCTTCGCCGGTGGGGCTTATCTGCCGGTTACCCCTGCCGGAAAGGTCGCGAAGAGGGTTACCTCTTCAAGGGCCTGAATCTAATTATTTTTGGTGAGGAAAATGACGAAAGGCATTTATAGATGTGCAAAGTGTGGTAGAGAGGTTGAGATTGACCTTGAGAATACCAGGGAAGTCAGATGCCCGTACTGCGGCAGCAAGATTCTCTACAAACCCCGCCCTAAAGTGGCGAGACGGGTCAAAGCAATCTGATTCTCTTCAAAAAGCTTTTATTTACCTTCAAGTGAGTGATATCTATGATGCTGATAACCACCTCTCACAGGCCCACGAGAAGGACGAGAAGTTTTGGGCATGATCTGGAGAAGGTTTTTCCCAATGCCCTCTATCTGACCCGGGGCAAGAAGACCCTCCAGGACCTTCTCATGGAAGCCTATGACAGGGGTTACGAGAGGCTTCTGATAATCAATGTCTGGAAGGGGAATCCCCTTAAAATGACATTTATCAAGGTTTCTCCGGATGATTGGAGATATCTCGGTTATCTCTATCTCCACGGGATAAAGCTACAGCGTGAAATTGGGTTTAGGGATATCCGTCCCATACGCGAGGAGATGCCCTTCGTCGTTACGACGGCCAAGCGTGTAGGTCTTGACCATGTTGCCTTTGCCCAAGTGTTTGCCGAGCTAACGGGAGGCAAATTCGTTCCGAGGGGGGACAGAAGCCTTCAGACGATAGCAGATAAAAACAACACTGATGTTCTTGGTGTGGTTGAAAGGCATCCGAGGGGGATGGCACTCAACTTCCATCGCCTCGACATAACCAGAGAACGGGCTGTCGGGCCGTTAATCAGCGTTAAAATCTGGATTATGGAAGATGGCCGGAGATGGGATTATAAGGAAAAAATTGGCATCAGGAAGAGGGAAGTCCATGAGTGACATTGAGGGATATGTGGAAATTGAATTTCCTGATGAGAATACCGCAAGAATCGTCTACGAGAGCGTTCTTTATGAACACCTCACCGTCCCGTACAGGAGAAGCCGGGTGGATTTCATTCTTAAAGGAAAAAAGATAGTAATGCGCTTTTCTGCTGCGGACAATTCCGCCCTCAGGGGGACTCTGAACTCCTACCTCCGCTGGATCAAAGCCGCCATGGATGCAGCTGAAGTATAAAATGAAAAGCTCCGTGGGATATTGATCCCTCCTGCCACATATGTTCAAAATGAAAGTTAGCCAATCTATTTACTAATAATACAGGCTGTGAAAATCCACCCTCCGGATGTTCATTCTGGATTCCTAGAAGCGTTGAGGAGAAGGTTGGGAAGCTGTCACGGGTAGAGCTAAAACTATTTAAATGCCCCTCTCAAGTATTCTCTGGGGGATGCAAATGCAGAATATTCCACCGCAGGTTCAGGCCATGTTGGGACAGCTTGAAAGCTACCAGCAGCAGCTTCAGCTCGTCATACAGCAGAAGCAAAAAGTCCAGCTGGAGCTCAGCGACGCAAAAAAGGCCCTGGAAGAGATTGAGGGAATAGAGGCCGGGACTCCCGTTTATAAGACAGTGGGGACGCTCATAGTCAAAACCGAGAAGGATAAAGCTGTTGAGGAACTCAGGGAAAAGGTCGAAACGCTTGAGATCCGGTTAAACGCCCTTGAGAGGCAGGAGAAGAAGCTCAACGAGAAGCTCAAAGAGCTAACCCAGAGGATACAGGCCGCACTGAGGCCCACCGCTGGCTGATCTTTCTTATTTATTTGAGGGATGGACATGAAAACAGGGGTCATACACATAGGTCTTCCGGAGATGAGCGAGGAGGAGCTTGCGGCCATCGGAGAGCTGGCACAGGAGACAGCTATAAACCATGTTTTTGCCCACCTTACAAAGAGCGAGGTGAAGGACATCGAGGCTGTCGTGAGGGTAACCCGGGATGAAACCCTCAATCTGGAGCTTGAGCTCCACATCGAGGTTCCGATTTTCGTTAAAGTGGACGTTGACGCCCTCGTGGAGGAGGCCCTTGAGAAGGCCTACAGAAAGGTCGAGGAAAGGCTCAGGGAGATCGCGGGTAAGGGTTAATGGTTAGATCCAGCTTCACGCCGGTGGGATTATGAGACAGAGGGAAATTGCAGGGACCTTTGCCAAGGATATTCAAAAGCTGCCGGGAAACAGCGTTGTTGAGGTGATACCCTCTGGTTCCGTGGCAAAGGGGGAAGAGAGCAACGTTGGTATTCCTGTATCGGCGAGAAACAGCCAGAAGAGGCTCACCTACGACGATGCCGAACGCTTTATCGAGCGCATGGAAAAAGCCCTGGAGGAGCTGGAATGAGGGGAAAGCTTAAGCTCAGGCGCTTCCTTGATGGCTCAAAGGGTAGGTCATTTCTTCTCCTCTGTCATCACAATGCTGATCCCGATTCACTGGGCAGTGCAATAGCATTTTCCCGCTATCTCACCTCAAGGGGGATTAAAAACCGCATAGGGGTTTCTCAGAGCATCTCATCCTATACAAAAAGGCTCCTTCAATTTGCGGAGGTTGAGATAAATCCCGATGTCCGGGAGGATGTGGTGGTAATCTTTGACACGTCATCAATAGAGCAGCTTGAACCCATTGAGATCCCGCACGGGAAGTTCGTAATCGTTATTGACCATCATGCCGAGAAGAAGAAACCCATCAGGGCTAATATAACCATCATTGACTCCTCAAGAACCTCAACGGCAGAGATTGTCTGGGAGCTTTTTAAATACCTCGGGTTCTACGATGAGACTGCCGCAAAGGCTCTGCTGGCAGGGATAGTGACGGATACCGCGAACTTCCGCTTTGCCAATTCCATGACATTTAAAGCGGTCGGTGAGATTCTTGAGAGATTCGACATTCAGATGGGGGAGATATACGGCCTTGTGAGTCCCGTCAGCGATGAAAACATAGACAGCGCCAGGAGAATGGCGGTGCT
>JALSON010000017.1 GCA_026986455.1 Thermococcaceae archaeon
CCGACCCTCAATATCTTCGCCTGGGCCTCGCCCCCGTGAAGTCTGTTGAACTCCTCTATGACTCGCCTCAGGGATTCCATTGTCCCACCGATTCTAGTTCTTAATTGACACTTAAAAAGTTTGTTATGACAACCGAATAATTTAAAAATTCAAAATCAAACCCCGGTTTGATGGCGACGGGGGGAATTCGACACGCTGGGAGGGAATACACGGACGAGGAGATATTCGAGATACTGAGCGAGCCGGTTAGGGAGTGGTTTAAGCGGAGATTTGGCACGTTCACACCACCGCAGAGATATGCTGTTGTGGAAATCCACAGAGGAGAGAATGTTTTAATCTCTTCACCGACAGGGAGCGGAAAGACCCTCTCGGCTTTTCTTGCCGCCATAAATGAGCTGATTTTGCTGGGAAAGGAGGGCAGGCTTGAGGATAAAATTTACGTCCTCTATATTTCACCTCTCAGGGCTCTGAACAATGACATCAGGAGAAACCTGGAGGAACCCCTCAGGGAAATCAGGAGGGTTGCAAAGGAGCTTGGCTATGAATTACCGGAGATAAGGGTTGCCGTGAGGACGAGCGACACCTCCTCATATCAAAAGCAGAAGATGGTTAGAAAGCCTCCGCACATATTAATTACAACCCCTGAGAGCCTTGCAATTGCCTTAAACGCCCCGAAGTTCAGTCAGAGACTGAAAACGGTTAAATACGTCATAGTTGATGAAGTCCATGCTCTGGCCGAGAACAAGCGCGGCACGCACCTAGCCCTGACTCTGGAGAGGCTGCAGAATTTGGCTGGCGAGTTTGTGAGAATTGGATTAAGCGCTACAATCCACCCCCTTGAAGAGGTGGCCAAGTTCGTCTTCGGGTTTAATGACGACGGAACGCCGAGGAGCGGGCTGATCGTTGATGTGAGCTTTGCAAAAAAGACGAAAATAAATGTTGAGAGCGTTGTTGAAGACCTGGTCTACACGGATGCCGGAACATTAAGTGAGGCCCTCTACCGGAGACTGCATGGCTTGATTGAGAAGCATAGAACCGTTTTAATTTTCACGAACACGAGGAGCGGGGCCGAGAGAGTGGCCTATCACCTGAAGAAGCACTTTCCGGAATATGCCGAGCTGATAGAGGCCCATCACTCAAGCCTCTCAAGGGATGTCCGTCTGGAAGTTGAGGAGAAGCTCAAAAGGGGAGAGCTCAAAACAGTTATCAGTTCCACCAGCCTTGAGCTTGGCATAGACATCGGGAGCATTGACTTGGTCGTCTTAATAGGCTCTCCGAAGAGTGTAAATAGAGCTTTGCAGAGAATAGGGAGGGCAGGCCACAGGCTCCACGAGGTCAGCAGGGGGATTATTCTCGTGCTGGACAGGGACGATTTGGTTGAATGCACTGTTTTAGCCCATAATGCGAGAAATAAGCGTCTGGACAGGATTAAAATCCCCCAAAATCCACTGGATGTTCTGGTTCAGCATGTTCTCGGCATGGCTCTTGAGAGGGTCTGGGAGGTTGAAGACGCCTACAGGCTTGTGAGGAGAGCCTACCCCTACAGAAACCTGAGCTTTGAGGACTTCATGAGCGTGCTTAGGTATCTGGCGGGGGAGTATGCCGGGCTTGAGGAGAAGAGGGTTTACGCAAAGATTTGGTTCGATGAAAGGGAAGGTAAGTTCGGAAGGAGGGGCAGGATGACGAGAGCGATTTATTACATGAATACCGGCACGATTCCGGATGAGGCCAAAATCAATGTTTATACCCTTGATAAACGTTTTATCGGAACGGTTGAGGAAGAGTTTGCCGAAAGGCTGATGCCGGGGGACATTTTTGTTCTGGCGGGCAGAACCTACGAGTTCAAAAAGTCGAGGGGGAACAGAATTTACGTGCGGCCCAGGGAGGGTGCAAAGCCCACCATCCCTGCATGGTTCTCCGAAATGCTCCCCCTCAGCTTTGACTTGGCCTTGGATATCCAGAGGTTTAGAAGGGAAGTGAAGCAGCTCCTGGAAAACAGAAGGGCCAGAAGGTTTTTGATGAAAAAATACGGTATCGATGAAAAGGCTGCCGGAGCAATTCTCGGCTACTTCAGGGAGCAGGCCAGGTACTCGGTTATTCCGGATGATGAAACGCTTTTGGTGGAGGAAGTTCTTGAGGAAAACAGGGCCAAATACTTCTTCCACACGCTCATTGGGAGGAGAGCCAATGAAGCGCTGAGCAGGGCATTTGCATACCTCGTGGGCAAAAAGAAGAGATGCAATGTGGGAATTGCCATCTCGGACAACGGCTTTATGTTAATTCTCCCGGGAAACCGGAGGTTAAGCGAGGAAGAAATTAAAGCACTCTTCCAGCTTGAGGATTTAAGAGAAACGCTCAAGAGAGCTTTGGACAACACGGAGCTTTTGAAAAGGCGCTTCAGGCACGTTGCCAACCGAGGCCTGCTGGTTCTGAGGCGCTACATGGGGAGGAAGAAAAGCCTGAGCAGACAGCAATTAAATGCTCAAACTCTCCTCCGCTTGTTGAAGAAGAACCATCCGGACTTCCCGCTCCTTAAAGAGGTTTACCGCGAGATTATGGAGGATAAGATGGACATAGAGAATGCAGGACTTTTTTTGAGCTGGATTAAAGAGGGAAAAATCAGTGTCGTCGTTGAGAGGAACGGGCTGCCGAGTCCGTTTGCATTCAACCTGGAGGTCATTGGAGCGAGCGATGTGGTTCTGATGGAGGACAGGAGAGAGTTAATTAAACAGCTGCACAGAAAGATAATGGCGATGATTGAAGGTGATGGGCATGCCAAGGTGGAAAAAAGCGCTCTTCGCGGGCTGGATACTCCTTGATTTCCTGATGATAGTTAGCATCTCCCTGTATGAAACGGGCTACACCCTGGAAGGCTACCTGCCGGCTCACGGGGAAAAAGCACTCCGTTACTCCCCCATCCTCTATGCGCTGCCATCGGACAGGCCGGAACTGGTACTCTACACCTTTGAACGTTCGGGAGGGGTGACATACTATGTTCTCTGGAAAGGGGAGAACAGCGGAAAGCCCGTTGTGGACCAGCTTTATGACTATGTCAGAAGGCTCTTTTACGGCTCTGCGGAGGATATAGAATCCGTTACAGTTTATCCCCTGAACAGGACGGTAACGTTTGAGACGTATAACCACGAGAGAGTCTGGGCTACGTTCGGCGTTTTGATGTGTTCCTATGACGATTCCGTCATCAATGACTGCGTTGAAAACATGACGCATGTTAAAATCTATACAGCCACGTGGAATCACGCCTTCTCTCTAAACCCCCAGAAAAACACGATTAGAGTCAACCTGACAATGAAGCCCATGAACCCGACCGAGTACATACACTACGCTATATTCAGGCGGATGAACGAGAGTATTAAAGATGCAATCTATCGTGCCTTGGCCGTGGCGGCCGTGCTCACCGCCCTGATAAATCTGGCGGGCTATTATATTCTCGTTAAGCGGGGCATTGCCGGGAGGATTAGGCTGAGATTAAAACCTTAGCTCCCATGGCTTTTTATGAGCCCTTCCATGGAACATGCCTGCGGGAAATCAAAAAACAAAAAAACAGAAATCAGAAGGTGAGGGTCTTTATCACAAAAGCGAGCAGGTCTGCGAGTTCCCTTATTCTCGTCTCCGGCGAAGCCCCCATGTGGCCGCTCTTCGTCTCAACTCTCAGATAAACAGGGGCACCGATATCCCTGAGTTTCTTTGCAAACTTAAGAGCATGTGCGGGGTGGACTCTATCATCATGCAGACCGGTGTAGATTAGCGTCGGCGGGTATTTTTTGTTTGGATCAATGTTATGATATGGGGAGTATCTGAGCAAAAACTCCCTATCCTCTGGATTATCCGGGTCGCCATATTCTGGAATCCAGACGCTCCCTATGTAGAGCCTGTGGAAGCGGAGCATGTCTATAACGGGATAGCCTATCAAAGCCGCATCCATGACGTCCGGCCTCTGTGTTAGCACGGCAGAAACCAGAAGCCCTCCGTTGCTCCTCCCCCAGGCGGCAACTCTGTATCCTTCTCCCTTAAGCTTCTCTAAGACAGCTATGAAGTCATCAAAGACGTTCTGCTTCTTCTCCCTCATCCCCTGACGGTGCCACTCCTCACCGTATTCGCTCCCGCCCCTTAAGTTTGCCATCACAAAAGATCCACCGCGCTCAATAAAGGGAACCACCTGAGGGACGAATCTTGGGGTTAATGCTATGTTGAAGCCTCCATATCCGAAAACCCAGGCTCTTCCGCTCTTTGCTCCTTTTTTCCTGACCATAAAATAATGAACCCTCGTTCCATCTTTGGAAACCGCAAAATCTTCACCCACCTCAAATTCCCCTTCAATCTCAACCCCGTCAACTAGTTCAAGCCCATCTCCAAAGCGGTAAAGTCTGTAGGGAACTGTGAAGCTCTCATATCTGAGCAAGGCCTTTTTTCCATCGTTGTCAAGCGGATAAACCTGTGCGGGCATCTCAAAGCTTATCTCCTCCACGGAATCCCCTTCAAGCGTGAAAACCCTGAGCTTTGATGATGCATGCACCAGATAGCCGGCGAGTATCTTACCATTGACGATAACCGCCCATTCGAGCGGAAACCCGTCCTCCGGAATTACCTCCCTGACTTTCCCATTTTTGATTGCAATAACCTTCCCAAGACCCCCTCCCTCTCTTGTGTAGATGTAGAGCCTTCCGCCGATGACGTCTATGGGATATGCCGGAACATCGCTTGAGTATGCCTTTTCCCACTTTTCCGGCTCATCAATCGGGCCGAGATAAATACCTGCCCTGTTCCAGCCGAACGTAACCGTCAGCATTGCCATTTTTTCATCCGTGCTCCTCTGCAGGTTCATGAAGTAGCCCGGGCCGAGCCCCTCACCAAAAACCATAACCTCCCCGTCTCCCTTCTTCAGAAAAATCCTCTCCGCTGGTGGTTCCATCCCATCGGGTGTTCTTTCTTTTCGGTAGAAGCGGGCAAAGTAATAGCCCTCATCAAGAAAAACGATGTTCCTCAGGGAGGGCCTTATCTCCTCAAGGAGCTCTCCGGTTTCAACGTCAATTATCCGCGTTGTTCCCTCATCCGAGCCCCCGATCGAGAAGTTGTAGGCCAGCCTTTTTCCTTCCCTGTCAGCGGTGAAGCTCTGGAGCAGGATTTCATCGCTGAGCTCTTCCTCAAGCATTCTGGAGTCAACCACAGCCTCACCGGTTTCAAGGAGCTTTATGAGCTGTTTCTCTGATTCGTTTATCTTCACAAACGTTCCTTTCTTTGTAATCCGGGCCCCCCAGACGTTGGGAAGGTAGTAGTGCTTCCTCACCTCATCAATCAGCCTTTCCGGCAGGTCCCCGATGAATTCCCTAAAGCGCCTGTTCTCCTCCTCGATGAACTTCAGAACCCTCTCGTCACTCAGGTTCTCCATCCAGATGTGTGCATCATCCATTTAAACCACCGTTAAGATGTTGGGCTTAACGTGTACAGGCTTATCTCTGCAACCCTTAAATAATTTGCCTTCCTAATTTTTCCGGTGGTCTGGATGATTCTCAGGGGAAAAGTTGCTGGCAGCGAAGTTCCACGCTTCAGGCACAGGTGGTTCGGAATCCTTGAAGCTGATGTAAATGGCGAAATATACAGGCTCTACATGAGCGGCGTTGCCCAGTG
>JALSON010000018.1 GCA_026986455.1 Thermococcaceae archaeon
CTCCTCTTCCTGCTGATCTTCACCGCCCTCGCCGCTCCATACATAACATCACCGGATGTTCCAAAGAAGTGGCACACCTATTGGGAAGGCAACCCCACAACGGTTCCCCCGACATGGTACAACTACTTCACAAGCCAGAAGCTCGCCCCCCATGAGGTCTGGGGAGTTAACGATGTGAAGTTTGAAGCCAAAGGCCAAGATATGGGTTCGGGGATGAAGTACTATGCCTTCACATTCACATACGACAACAGGTATGATGTGCCGCCAAAGGACATCATCATCAACAACATAAATGTTAATCTCACAAACCTCGAAAATCCCGCACATATAGTGATTAAGGCCGTCAGACCGGACGGAAAAACTGTGCAGCTCCTCGACACCGACTTCACAAGCGGCGAAACATTCCAGCTCGCCAAGATGGGAAGCGTAAGACAGGCCGTTTTCATGTGGGCCTCCCAGTATGAGGATCAGCAGGTTGTTGCCTCAAACCGCGAAACGATAATAAGCACCATGGACGTTATAAAAACCCTCTTCGCAAAGGCCCAGAAGGGCATACTCGTAAATCCGCAGGCACTCAAAGGGCAGTACAAGTTTGAGGTTCAGATCTTCACATTTAACCCCGGAGATAAGGTCGACTTCAGCAACATGCATGTTATATTCACCGGGAGAACCTACGGACTTATGGGAACCGACTACATGGGAAGAGACCTCTGGGCAGGCCTTGTGTGGGGAACGAGGGTTTCCCTTGTCATAGGTGTTTCAGTGGCAGTCCTCAGCGTTTTGATAGGAATTGCATTCGGAGTTACGAGCGCCTATCTGGGAGGATGGAAGGACGAGTTCATGCAGAGGGTCAACGAGTTCGTTGCTTCAATCCCGACGCTGCCGATACTTATCCTCCTCGCAGCGGCATTCAAGGGACACGTTACGCTAATAACAATAGTCTTCCTGCTGGTGATGTTCGGCTGGACTGGCATAGCGAAGGTTGCGAGAAGTATGGCCCTTCAGATCAAGGAGGAAACCTACGTTGAGGCGGCCAGAGCCCTCGGTGCCGGGACAGGCAGAATAATCTTCAAGCACATAATGCCCCAGATCATGCCGTATGCATTTGCATCAATGGCCCTTAGCGTTCCGGGTGCGGTTCTCACAGAGGCCTCACTGAGCTTCCTCGGTCTCGGCGACCCGACAAAGGTTACATGGGGACAGATATTGTATGACGCCCAGACGAACAGCGCAACACTGAACGGATACTGGTGGTGGGTAATTCCACCGGGGGTAGCAATATCCATAGTCGCACTGACGTTCGTGCTTATTGGTATTGCAATGGATAGGGTGCTCAACCCGAGACTCAGGAGGTTGTGAAAATGGCCAAGAGCGTCCTTGAGGTTAACAATCTTAAGATGTACTACTTCACGAACAAGGGTGTCGTCAAAGCTGTCGATGACCTCAGCTTCACCCTTAAGAAGGGGGAGGTTATGGGGCTTGCCGGAGAGAGCGGATGCGGCAAGTCCTCCCTCGGCTTTACTTTAATGGGAATGCCAACTCCGCCGGGAAAAATCGTCAGCGGCAGCGTTAAAATAGATGGAAGGGAAATAGTCGGGCTCCCTGAGGATGTGCTCAGAAAGGAGGTAAGATGGCAGAAGATTTCCATGATATTCCAGGGTGCAATGAACGCCCTAAACCCGGTCTATACCGTGGGCTATCAGATGATTGAGCCCCTGATATATCACAAGGGTATGGAAAAGGAGGAAGCACTTGACAGGGCGCAAAAATACCTTGAACTCGTCGGCCTTTCACCCGACATCGTCTACCGCTATCCTCACGAGCTTTCGGGAGGTATGAAACAGCGTGTCATCATTGCAACAGCCCTCCTCCTTGAGCCCGAGGTCGTCATTGCAGACGAGCCGACTACGGCCCTCGATGTCGTCGTTCAGGCACAGATCATAAATCTGATGAAGAAGCTCAAGAAGGAGCTCGGTCTCTCAATGATATTCATCACCCACGACCTCAGCATCCTCGCCGAGATCAGCGATAAGGTAGCAATAATGTATGCGGGCAAAATCATAGAGATAGGCGACAGCGAGAAGATATACTATGAGCCCGCTCACCCGTACACACAGAAGCTCCTCGCATCAATTCCGAGACTGCACGAAGACGTTGATAGACTGGAGTTCATCCCGGGACAGCCGCCGAACCTCATCACGCCGCCAAAAGGCTGCAGATTCCACCCAAGATGCCCCTACGCAATGCAGGTATGTAAGGAGCAGGAACCCGAACTGAAAGAGGTTGATAGAGACCACTATGCCGCATGCTGGCTGCTGTGAGGGATGAAAAATGGCGGAACCAATATTAAAAGTTGAAAATCTTAAGAAGTACTTCCCGATCAAGAGAGGACTTATAGGTGCTCTGAAGGGCGAGCCGCACAGGTTTGTCAGAGCTGTCGATGACATAAGCTTTGAGGTTGGAAAGCAGGAAGTCTTTGCCCTCGTGGGGGAGAGCGGCTGCGGTAAGACCACCACAGGTAAACTCGTCGTCAAGCTGCTCGAACCTACTGCGGGCAGGATATACCTTGAAGGGCAGGACGTTACGGAGCTCAAGACGACGGAGGAAGTCAAAGCATACAGGAGGAAGGTTCAGATAATCTTCCAGGACCCATTCTCATCAATCAATCCGAGGTTCAGAATCTTCGATGTCCTCGAAGAACCGCTCCTAATCCACGGAATAGGTGAAACGAAGGCGGAGAGGGAGGAGCTTATATTCAAGGCACTCGAAATGGTCAAAATCGCCCCCCCAGAGGACTACGTCGGCAGATTCCCGCACATGATTTCAGGAGGTCAGAGGCAGAGAGTTGCCATAGCCAGGGCGCTCATCCTCAATCCAACGTTTATCGTTGCGGATGAGCCTGTTTCGATGCTCGATGTTTCAATCAGGGCAGAGGTTCTTGAGCTGATGAAGGAGCTCAAGGAGAAGATGGGGGTCACCTACCTCTACATCACCCACGACCTCTCAACCGCAAGGTACTTCTCGGACTACATTGCGGTCATGTACCTCGGAAGGATAGTGGAGATGGGGCCTGCGAAGAAGGTCATTGACAACCCCCTCCACCCCTATACAAGGGCCCTGCTGTCAGCGGTTCCGGAACCCAAGCCGGAGAGAAGGAACGTCATAAAGGAGCTCCCGATCAAGGGTGAGGTTCCGAGTGCGGTCGACATACCCCCCGGCTGCAGATTCCACCCGAGATGCATCTATGCTCAGATGGGACTGTGCGACAGCAAGCATCCGGAGCTCGTTGAATATGAACACGAACACTTTGCCGAATGCCACTTAATCGGTAAAATCTGACCTTTTCCTATTTTATTTCCGGGTGAAAAACATGGTAACATTCAGGGAAGCCTTAAGGCAGCCTTTTATTAAAGCAGGGCTTTTAATGCTCGTTGTGGCCCTCCTGCTGTCCCTGGCAGCGATGATGTCATATCCGGGCAGCTACAGGATGAAAGGTGTGCTGGGTCCCGGGAGCTACGTCCTGAATACAACCTTTGACGAGGGGTATTATGTTGAAAACCGCACCCTCATCATGCACTCCGAGAATGCCAGTGTGATTGTGTATCACGGCGGAAACCTGACGAGTCACTCCTTCTCCAATGACACTTTCACCCTCAGGCTTTATTCCACACCCCACATAATCGTGGAATCCGGAAAAGTTAATTATACCTACAGCATGAGTGGAGTTAGATACCCCTACTCGATGCTCTCGGTTCCCGCATTCATCCTGATGATTGTGGGCAGTGCATTTGCAATGATGGGGTATATCAAATTCCTGGGGGAAATAAAGGGTAAAGGGCAATAGGGGTGGGTTATATGAGGGAACTTGACTACGATTCCGTGATCGAAAAGCTGGTCTCATTCATAGCCCGGAAGGTCGAGGAGGCAAATGCCGGAGGCGTTATCGTGGGCATAAGCGGGGGAATAGACAGCGCAACCACAGCCTATCTCGCCGTTAAAGCCCTCGGCAGGGAGAGGGTGCTGGGGCTGATAATGCCCTACTACGAAACTCAGGATGTTGAGGATGCGAAGCTGGTGTGCAATGAGCTTGGCATTGAACACAGGATTATAAGCATCAGGCCGATAGTGGACTCCTTTGAGAGAGCCCTCTCCATGGAGCTTGATGAGAGGAGCAGGGGCAACATAATGGCACGCACAAGAATGATACTCCTCTATGCCCATGCGAACGCCAGAAACCTTCTCGTCCTCGGGACAAGCAACAGAAGTGAGGTCCTCACGGGGTATTTCACAAAGTGGGGTGACGGTGCCAGCGATTACGCCCCCTTGATAAACCTCTACAAGACGGAGGTATGGGAGATAGCGAAAAGACTCGGGGTTCCTGAAAGAATAATAAGGAAAAAACCAAGCGCCGGACTGTGGGAGGGTCAGACCGACGAGGATGAGCTCGGGATAAGCTACCGCCTCTTAGATGAAATCCTCCATCTGCTCGTCGACCTGAAGATGCCGGAAGGAAAGATTGCAGAACATCTCGGAATTCCCGTTGATAAGGTGCAGCACGTCAGGAATCTCATCGAAAGAAGCATGCACAAAAGGAGACTCCCCGTGGGGCCTGAGGTGGGACTTTGAAAAAGGGATATATCCTGGTCTTCCTCGCCGCCTCAATGTGGGGTAGTCTGGGGATTTTTGCCAAACTTTTATACGGCTTCAACCTCAGCTCCTTCACCATAGTGTTCTACCGTGTGTTCCTCGCCCTTCTGCTCCTCCTTCCATACAATCTCTTCAGGGGAGGCTTTACAATAGGCCGGAAAAAGCTTAAGTTCTATGCTCTCTATGGGTTTTTCAGCATATTCCTCTTCTACACCCTCTATTTCTACACCGTCAAAATATCCTCCGTTTCCGTCGCTGTGCTCCTGCTATACACCGCCCCGATATATTCAACACTGATGGGGTACTACCTCTTCAAAGAGCCGATAACTGAAAAGAAGGCACTTGCACTTGGGATGGTTATAACAGGGGTTCTCCTTGTCGTCGACCTGAGCGGGAGCAGGGTAACCCCCCTTGCCGTGGCCCTCGGTCTGCTGACAGGGGTAACCTACGCCCTCTATGGAATACTAGCCAAATTTGCCGTAAGAACTGAAAGGCCCGAGGAGGCATTATTCTACACCCTGGCATTTGGGATGCTCTTTCTCGTTCCATTCACGAATTTTAAAGTCCCTCTTGAATCGGTTCCCTACCTCTTCGCCCTGGCATTCTTCCCCACGTTCCTCGGCTATATATTTTACAACCACGCACTCAGGGAAGTGGAGGTCAGCAGGGCATCCATAGTAGCCACGGTGGAGCCCGTTGTTGCCCTGATCCTCGCGTTTGTGATATTTCGAGAAACCCTGACGCCCAGACAGCTCATCGGGGCAGCGCTGATAATTGGAGGCTCGGTTATAATCCATGCAACGGAATCCAGAGAAATCGAAATAACGGAAGAGCCTAATTAGAGAAAGAGAAATTGGATTTAGATGTAGAAATACCTCTCAAGTTCCCACTCAGTGACTTCCTTTGTGTCCGCCGGGATGCCCTTTGCTCTCACATATTCCAGATATTCATTCCATTCTCCTTCCTTGTATGAGATGAAGTT
>JALSON010000019.1 GCA_026986455.1 Thermococcaceae archaeon
ACCGCTCGATGAGTTCCTGGCGCTCTCAAAGACCTTGGCAACTCCCCTGTGGACGGTCCAGCCGTTCTCGTATGAAAAGCCGTGAACCCTCGTCTCGCTTTTGCTCCTTTCGCCGTACTGGAGGACGTTGGTGAGGTAGTCCACCGAGCTTCCAATGGCTATGGGCATGCCCCTGAGGACGAGCTCGCTTTTTGCCCCTTCAAGGGAGTAGTCCTCGCGGTGGTGACTCATCTCCCCGGCGCTTATTACCGTGAATGCCCTTACTTTAGTCCCCTCACCAAGGCTCGCCCTGAGTAGGTAGTGGGATAAAGAGCTGTGCCTCCCAACGGTCAGGACTTCAAGCTCGGCGTTCTTAGCTTTGAGCTCGACCACGAGGGACTTCGTCCCTTCTTTGGCTAAATCGTAGATTATTATCGGGGCCCTGACGTTCTCGGCCTCGATGCTTATGTGGTGGCTGATGAATGCCTTAGCTGAGAGGTGGGAGACTATGACGAGGGGCTCCACCAGATCCCCGGTAATCCTCAGCCTGTAGGCTTTCTGGAGGGCATAGAAGTGGAAGCCGAGGATTCTCGACTCTTCGGGCTGGGAGAGGCCTAAAGTCCCCTCGCTCAGCTCAACACCGGACGGAAGGCTAAACTCGGCATCGCTTCCCGATAGAAGGACATGACCCCTTATCGGAACCTCACCGGCTTTAGCCTCTGTCGGCAGTTTGAGCGGCGAGTTTTCCTCGAAGAGCTTCCACCTGGTGTAGCTCTTTATGGTTGGGCTGTCGCCGTACTTCTGGTAGGTTAGCCTTTCGAGTGCTTCCCTCTCAATGAACATCAGCCAACACCCCCGACCTCGCTGAACTCCAGCTCTATGACCTTCTTGAGAACCTCGACGTACTCGAAGGGAAGTCCTTCGAGAATTTCGCTGATGAAGCCGAGAACTATGAGGCTCTTCGCCTCTTCCTCGCTTATGCCGCGGGAGTTCATGTAGAAGAGCTTGTCCTCGCCGAGCTTTCCGGTGGTGGCTTCATGGATTATGCTCGCGCTCGGCTCATCGCTCTGGTTGTGCGGATAGGTGTACGCTTTGCTCTCCTCGTCCAGAATGAGCGAATCGCACGAGACTGTGGCAGTGGAGTTCTTCGCGCCCTTGAGGATCCTCACCAGCCCGCGGTAGATGTTTATCCCGCCGTTGGCGCTTATGCTCTTGGAGACTATCTTTGAGCTCGTGTTTTTGGCCAAGTGCCAGGTTTTGGCTCCAGTATCCTTCATGAAGGGCCCGTTGCTCAGCGAGACTACGTACTGAGCCGTCCTCGCCCCCTCACCCTTCAGGACGCTCGACGGATAGGTGTAGGTTATCTGGCTGCCGATGCTGCCCTCTATCCACTCGACGTAGGCGTTCTCCTCTATGATGGCCCTCTTGTTGTTGAAGTTTATCACATTGCGGCTCCAGTTCTGTATCGTGGTGAACTTGACGGTGGCATTTCTGTGGGCGTAAATCTCGACCATGCCGTCGTGGAAGGAGAAGCCCTTGTACATCGGCGCGCTGCAGCCTTCAATGAAGTGTATGTAGCTCCCCTCATCCGCGACCAAAAGCGTGTGCTCGAACTGTCCCTCCAATGCGGAGCCTATAACGAAGAAAGCCTCGACAGGGAAGGGGATTCTGACACCCTTCGGCACGTAAACGAAGACCCCACCGCTCCAGAGGGCGTGGTGTAAGGCTGAAAACTTGTGCTCTCCGGCCGGAAAGACCCTGCCGAAGTACTTCTTCACCATATCCGGATACTTCTGAACCGCTTCCTCCATCGGGAGCATGATTATGCCCTTCTTTTCGAACTCCCCTTTGAGCTGGGAGTAGACGCTCTCGCTGTCGAAAACAGCGGTAAGTCCGGAGAGGAATCTTTTTTCTATTTCCGGAATGTTTAACCGCTCGAAAGTCGCCCTTATGTTCTCTGGCAAATCCTCCCAGTCCTTCACTTCTTTCCCAATCTCGGGCTTGGAGTAGAGGGTAAGATTCTCAAGGTCGAGTTCCTCTATGCCCACGACCCATCTTGGCATCGGCAGTTTCTGGAACAGCTCAAGGGCATTCAGGCGGTGCCTGAGCATCCACTCGGGCTCGTTCTTTATGCGCGAGAGCTCCTCCACCATGTCCCTTGTGAGCTCCCCCTTGAGCTCTATCTCCTTGGGGTACGGGACGGCAGTACCGAGGATTTCCTCAAGGGAACCGGCTTTGAGTATCTCCTCAAGCCTTGACCGCTGTGCCATCAGCATCCACCGCCGCGAATCCCTTCTCCTCTATGAGCTTTACAAGCTCCATTCCGCCGGAAACCACCAGCTTTCCGTCCTTCAGCACGTGCACCCTCTGGGGGTTCAGGTACTCTAAGATTCTGCCGTAATGCGTGATGAGGAGGATTGAGGTTCCCTCGCTGTGCAGCTTGGCTATTACTCCGGCGATTACCTTGAGGGAATCAACGTCCACACCGCTGTCCGGCTCGTCGAGGATGAGCAGCTTTGGCTTTACGAGATAAGCTTGAAGCATCTCCAGCTTCTTCCTCTCACCGCCTGAAAAGCCTACGTTGAGCTCCCTGGAGAGAATTGAGCCCTCAAGGCCAAGCTCCTGAACCGCTCTGAATATCATGTCATAGGCCTCAACCTCATCGATGCCCCTCAGATTCTTGAGCACCCTCTGAAGGAACTGTATAATCTTCACCCCTTCGACCTCTACCGGGTGCTGGAAGCTCAGAAAGATCCCTTTTCTGGCCCTCTCCTCGGGCTTTGCCCCGGTTATGTCCTCACCTTCAAAAGCTATCCTCCCGTTAACAACCTCATATTTGGGATGTCCTGCGATTGTTAGGGCCAGAGTGGACTTCCCGCTCCCGTTGGGCCCCATGACGACGTGGAGCTCGCCCGATGCGAGTTCAAAGTCCACTCCCTTCAGGATTTCCTTATCGGCAACCTTAACATGGAGATTTTTCACTTTCAGCATGAGCATCACCGTTCTTTTTATACACGGGGTTGGGTAGAAAAGTACACTTTTAAAACCTTTCTTCGCAGAACTGTGTATTTCCATCGTGGCAGAGAAAAGCTGGAAAAGGGGAATTCAGCCTCCCGCCTGAAGAAGGAGTCCCGGAAGCTGGGGCTGTCTCTGGCCGAGCTCCTGGTCGAGCATGAATATGACCTGCGGGCTGTCCTTGGCGAACCTGAGCTTGTCCACTATCTTCTTGACGTTTGCCTCCTCCTCGACCTGCTCGTTGATGAACCACTCAAGGAACGCCCTCGTTGAGTAGTCCTTCTCCTCTTCAGCAAGCGCTGCCAGCTCGTGTATGTGTCTGGTTATGAACTGCTCGTGCTCGTAGGCGGCCTCAAAGGCTGCAAGCGGTGAGTCCCACTCCTTGGGCGGCTCCTGGACGGCCTTGAGCTCGACCCTGCCGTTGCGGTCGTAGATGTAGTTGTAGAACCTGAGTGCGTGCCCGAGCTCCTCCTCGGCCTGGGCCTTCATCCAGTTGGCGAAGCCCTCAAGGTTCATGTCCTCGAAATAGGCTGCCATCGAGAAGTACAGGTAGGCCGAATAAAGCTCCCTGTTCAGCTGCTCGTTGAGGGCCTTCAGCATCCTCTCGCTCAGCATCTCCACCACCTCCAGGTATAGTTACACCCGGTTACTTTAAAAGCTTTCCTCATACCAGCCCCTCCCGCTCCAGCACCTCAAGCACGTGCTGAAACTCCTCAAGCTTCCCGCTCGTGACGACCCTCTCCGGCCGGAAGGGGCAGTCGCAGTAGGGATACTCAAGGAAAGCCTGGTATGTCCCTATCCTCCTGGCTATCGCCACTATCTCCTCCTTGTCCATGCCGAGGAGAGGCCTGTGGACAGGGAAGCGCACGCTCATCGTCTCAAAATACAGGTTCGAGAGGGTTTGACTGGCAACCTGTCCGAGGCTGTCGCCGGTCACTATGCCGAGGGCGCCCTTTTCTCTCGCTATCTCAACGGCACGCCTCAGCATTGCCACCTTGCAGACGACACACGTCCACTCCTGCTTTCCCGCCCTGATGAGGGCCCTGACGTAGGGCTTCAGTATCTCGAAGTGGTTCTCGACTATGAGCTCTATCGGCTCGGGGGAGTAGTCCTCAAGTATGTCGACGACCTTCTCGACGACGTTTCTCGCGTTCAGCCCCTGGTCAAAGTGCACCGCGATGACCTCTGCGCCCCTCTTGAGCATCAAGAAAGCGGCAACGGGAGAATCTATGCCCCCGCTCAGCAGGACGACGACCTTTCCCTGCGTGCCAACCGGCAGGCCGCCAACGCCCCTGAGCTTTTCGAGGAACACGTATGCCTTCCCGGCTATTATCTCTATCCCAACGACCAGCTCGGGGTTTTTGAGGTCGACCTTCCAGCCGAAGTTCTCGACGATAAATGCCCCGATCTCGCGGTTTATCTCCATGGAGGTCTTGAGGAAGGTCTTGTCGAGCCTCTGGGTTTCGACCTTGAAGCTTTTTGGACTCAGCCCCTTCAGAGCCTCCCTCAGGTAGGCGGGAACCTCCTCGTAGTCCATCTCCTTCGCAGGGGAGACAGAGACGACGCCGGGGACTTTGGCAATTATTTGGGCCGTTTCATCGGGGGCATCGACCAGTATCCGCCCCCTGATTATCTTCGCCCTCCCCTCTATTCCATTTCTCCTCAGCGCGGCGAGTATGTTGTCCCTTAGTTTTCTCTCGAACTCCCTCCTTTTGCCGCCCTTGACCCCTATCTCGCCGTAGCGCACGATTATCACTTCAACCACCCAGGTAGCGGGCAAAGAAGTTCTTGGCTTCTTTCTCGTCCTCGGCACCGCGGATTACCATCCTGCCCGTCCTGAACACCAGTATCTCGGCGTAGTCGTCCTCGAATTGGATGAACTGGCTCGTTTTCAGGTACTCGATGCCGAGCTTTTCAAGCCTCTCCGCGAACTCGTCGAGGTTTATGCTCATGGGCATGGGCGGCGTCACCTGTATGGAGCCGTCGCACATGCGCTCTATCTTTATCCTCTTCTCCAGGAATGTGAACTCCCTCCTCACACAGGCGGGGCAGTCCTCCCTCCTCGGTATCCTGACCTTCTCGAAGTCCATGCTCTTGAGGTCGAAGAAGAACAGCTCGCTTTCAACCTCTTCGCCGAGCAGAATCTTTGCAGCCAAAGCAACTGCCAGTGATGCCGCGAAGCTCGGAACGTAGCTCATTATCCCCGCTATCGCGCAGGTCGGCAAAGGCCTTTCGGGGAGCTTTGGCATCAGACAGCGGAAGCAGGCGGTTTTGCCGGGGATTATCGGCATTATGTTGCCGTAGGTTGCCAGAACTCCCACGTAAATCCACGGCTTGTTCTCCCGTATGGCGTAGTCGTTTATTACCATGCGGGTGTATATGTTGTCCGTCCCGTCGATTATCAGGTCGGCCTCGTCGAGGAGACCCACCGTCCCAGGGTTCAGGTCCTCGAAGTGTCCGGTGACTCCAAAGCGCTCCTTCAGAACTTCCACCTTCGGCTTCCCGACGTCCTCCTTGGTGTATACC
>JALSON010000020.1 GCA_026986455.1 Thermococcaceae archaeon
AGAAGCTCTTTGTCAAGCCAACTGATTACGTGAACAAATTCGCCGACGAACTCGGGTTAAGCGAGAAGGTCAGGAGAAAGGCCGTTGAGCTTCTGGATGAAGCCTATAACAAGGGGCTAACGAGTGGGAAAAGCCCCGCAGGACTGGTGGCTGCGGCTCTCTACATAGCCGGCCTGCTTGAGGGGGAAAAGAGAACCCAGAGGGAAGTTGCCGAGGTTGCAAGGGTAACCGAGGTCACCGTGAGGAACAGGTACAAGGAGCTCGTGGACAAGCTCAAGCTGAAGATACCGATGTGATTATCTTTTCATGAACCAGCTCTCAAGGGTCGACTGTTTTCCGGCTTTTATGGCTTTTTTAAGCCTCTCAAGACCGTTCTGAACCCTTGATTCGCTGAAGTCGTGCTCATCGCAGAGGAACCTCAGTATCCCCTCCTCATCAGGCATCTTCCATTCAAGCCTGAAATCATCAGTTACCGGAGGATTAAGGAAGAAGTCCTTGATGGCATAAAGGTCGACCTCGCTGCCCTTCTGGTACTTCTTCAGGGGATCCTTTGAGTGCCTCACAATCTCAAGCGCCTTCTTGGGCCCTATCCCCTTTATTCCCCCCGGGTTGTAGTCCGTCCCGACGAGAATGGCCATCTCAACGAGCTTCTCCCTGTCTATACCGAGCCTTTTTAGGACTTCCTCCAGAGTTATGAGCTCCGGGCGCACCTCCACATAAACATCCCTCCCGGGAAGCTTCCTCCTCCCTGTTATCGTGAGGTTCCTGACCAGACGGGGGGCCCCGAAGAGGAGGGAATCGTAATCCTGAGATGCAGAGGCGTAGGTCTTCCTCTTCGCCGCCATGTGGGCTGCCTGGGCCTCTCCCTCGCTCGGCGCCTGGACAACGGGAATTCCCATCAGGCCGAGGAGCTGTTTGGCATCGCTGATGAGCTGCTCATTTACCCTGCTGGCCCTCTGGGCATATTTCTTTGCCTCCTCAAGATCCCCTCTCGCCAGAGCCGCTTCCCACTTTTCCTCTGCTTCTTCCCTTGCTTCCCTCCTCTTTTCAAGCTCCTTCTTTTTGAACTCCGGCGGCTCTCCGTCAAAGACATATGCAGGCTTTATCCCGGCTTCCATCAGGTTTATTGTCCTGTAGAAAAGCCCGGACAGATGGGAGGTTATCCTGCCCCGTGAGTCCATAAGGGGTGTTCCATCCCTCTGCCGTATGGTCGACAGAAACTGATAGATGGCATTGAACGCATCTATGGCCACCTTTTTCCCGTAGAGATTTTCAAACTCAATATCCCTTTTCGGGATGAGCTCACCGATCTGAACCCCCATCGTACCACCCTCCTATCTGGATTATGCCTGTGGAGAATATAACATTTTCCTAAGGCCTCACACCATGTTATCCCAAGGTTAAACTCCTTTGGTTCATTTAACATATGCCGATAGAGGACTCGTCAAATTAAGAAGAGAAAAGTTATAACCCTTTTTCCCGAGTTACCTTTGTAAAGTTTATCGAGGTGGCGAATATGGACAGCGTAGAGGCACTTTTTAAACCCAGGAGCGTGGCAGTCATAGGTGCTTCTGGAAAGCCCGGAAAGATAGGATACTCCATTATGAAGAATATCATCGAGTACGGCTACGAAGGGAAGATATACGCCGTCAACGTTAAGGGCGGCGAGATAGAGATAAGCGGAAGGAAGTTCAAGGCCTACAAAAGCATTCTCGATGTCCCCGATGAAGTCGATATGGCTGTTATTGTTGTCCCGGCAAAGTTTGTTCCCCAGGTGGTTGAGGAGTGCGGGAAGAAAGGGGTCAAAGCCCTCCCGATAATAAGCTCGGGCTTCGGTGAGCTGGGAGAAGAGGGCAAGAAGGTGGAGGAAGCCCTCGTCGAAACCGCCCACAAATACGGCATGAGGATCCTCGGTCCGAACATCTTCGGTGTCGTCTACACCCCGACAAAGCTGAACGCAACATTCGGTCCAACCGACGTCCTTCCAGGAAAGCTCGCCCTGGTGTCCCAGAGCGGTGCCCTCGGAATAGCCCTCATGGGATGGACAATCCTCGAAAAGGTCGGTCTCTCGGCCATTGTGAGCATTGGAAACAAGAGCGATCTCGATGATGCAGACATGCTCGAATACTTCGAAAACGATGAAAACACAGGCGCCATTTTGATCTACATGGAGGGCGTCAAGGACGGCAGGAGGTTCATGGAAACCGCGAAGAGGGTCTCAATGAAAAAGCCGATTATCATCATAAAGGCCGGAAGGAGCGAGCGCGGCGCCAAGGCTGCTGCATCGCACACGGGTTCGCTGGCAGGAGCTGACAGCATCTACAGTGCGGCATTTAAACAGAGCGGCGTTTTAAGGGCCTTAACAGTGGGTGAAGCCTTCGACTGGGCCAGAACGCTCAGCAACCTTCCGGAGCCTGCTGGAGAGAACGTCGTCATACTCACGAACGGCGGTGGAATAGGTGTTATGGCAACCGACGCAGCCGAGGAGGAGGGACTCCACCTCTATGACAACCTTGATGATCTGAAGGTCTTTGCAAACCACATGCCCCCATTCGGAAGCTACAAGAACCCCGTGGACCTGACGGGTATGGCGGATGCCAGATCCTACGAGGGTGCCGTTAGGGATGCCCTCGCAAATCCAAACATGCACGCCATAGCGGTCCTCTACTGTCAGACCGCGGTTCTCGACCCGAGGGATCTGGCAGACCTCGTTATAAGGGAGTATAATGCAAGTGGAAGGAAAAAACCGCTCGTTGTTGCAATCGTTGGCGGAATAGAGGCTAAGGAAGCAATAGACAGGCTCAACGAGGAGGGGATTCCCGCATATCCCGAGCCAGAGAGAGCCATAAAGTCGCTTGCGGCACTCTACAGATGGAGCAGGTGGAAGAACCGGCAGAGGAATGAATGATCTCCTTTTTTATCATCTCCCCAATTTTCTCTCGAAAGCCTCACTCTGCAGGGTCGGGAACAGTCTTTTAACCTTCCGGACTTCAACTTCTTAAGGGATGCATCATGTTAATCGCCCTCATATCGGACATACACTCGAACCTTGAGGCACTTGAGGCTGTCTGGAGGGAGGTGAAGCGTGCCGATGCAATCCTATGCATGGGAGACCTGGTCGGATACGGAGCTTCTCCTGATGAGGTGGTTGAGTTCGTAAGGGCCCGGATGAAAAAACGGCTTTTCCTGTGCGTGCGCGGAAACCACGACAACGCCATAGCCTTCGGCGCCGAGTGGGGGTTCAATCCCTACGCGAGGGAGGCTGTCAGGTGGCATCAGAGGGTCATGAAAAGAGAAAACCTTGAGTTTTTGAGACGCCTTCCTGTAAGGCAGCTCTTCACCGACGATACAGGAAGGAGCTATCTAATCATCCACGGCTCTCCGCGGGCACCCCTCGATGAGTACCTCTTTCCCTGGTATCCCGAGGGTGAGTTTAAGGCTGTTCTCAGCTATGTCAGACAGGATGACCTCATCGTGGGGCACACCCATGTACCCATGCTGGTGGAACTCGGAGACAGGAGAATCATAAACCCCGGAGGCGTCGGACAGCCGAGGGACGGTGACTGGAGGGCAGCATATGCTTTTATTGACACAGAGACAGGGGAGATAACATTCAGGAGGGTGGAGTATGATGTGCAGAAGGCGGCGCAAAAAATAATTGAGGCGGGCCTGCCGCGGTTCTTGGCGGAGAGGCTGTATGACGGATACTAAAACGTTCAAAACTCGTCTTCCATTCCTTCCCCGGCTTCCCCTTCCTCCCCGGTGTCAATGAGTTCCTTCACCGTCCTGAGCCTCCTGAGCTTTGATTTCACTGCAAGCTTGCTGGAGTCAATGATTATTACCTCTCCGATGCTCTTCACAGCGCTTATCGGAATGAGGAGAAGACCCTCGTGATCGGTGACAAACTCGCTGGTATCGAGATCCTCATCCGGCTCGGCAACTATCACAAGAATATCCCCTGTTTCTTCATCAAAGCTCAAATCATAGACCCAGCCGAGCCTGACGCCCGTATCCGTAATAAGCTCAACATCCCTAAGCTTTGAGGCCCTTATCTTTACCATCTTTTTCACCTCTCGGTTTAATCGTGTAATCCTTTAAGCATTAATGTATAAAACTTTTTCCACTAAAAAAGCACAAAAAAGGGGAGTCAGAAGGTAAAGTAGTCCATCCTCTCCTCCTTCTCGGCTTTGACCTTTCTGCTCTCCTCAAAGTTCCTGTAATAATCCAGCATGTATTTTGTTATGCTCGGCTTTACCTTCTTCATGGCCTCTTCAAAGTCCCTCCTCGAAACCTTCAGCTTTTCAAGGAAGTCCTCGCTCTGCTCCTCGACGAGCTCGGCAGGCAGCTTTGCCATTATTCTGCGCATTGCATTCAATGCCGCCTCTCTCACAAGTGCAGCAAGGTCAGCACCGCTGTAGCCCTTGGTTCTCCTTGCAATGTCTTCAAGGCTAACATCCCCCGCGAGGGGGACTCTCTTCGTGTGGACCCTGAGAATCTCAAGCCTCGTCCTTTCGTCAGGTGCGGGGACGTATATAAGCCTGTCCAGCCGCCCCGGCCTCAGCAGTGCGGGATCGAGGATATCCGGCCTGTTTGTGGCAGCTATGACAACGACACCGCTGTTCTTCTCTATACCGTCCATCTCGGTGAGGAGCTGGTTAATGAGCCTGTCGGTAACGCGGTTCATGTCGGTACCTCTGGCAGGTGCTATTGAGTCAATCTCGTCAATGAAGACCACGGTTGGAGCTGCCTGCCTCGCCTTCCTGAATATCTCCCTCACGCGTTTTTCACTTTCCCCAACCCATTTTGAGAGAACTTCAGGCCCTCTGATGCCGATAAAGTTGGCCTCACTCTCAGTTGCAACGGCCTTAGCAAGCAGAGTCTTACCAGTCCCCGGCGGGCCGTAGAGCAGAACACCCTTAGGCGGCTCGATACCAAGACGCTCAAATGCCCTTGGATATTTTATCGGCCATTCAACCGCCTCCCTCAGCTCCTCCTTGATTTTCTCAAGACCGCCTATGTCCTCCCAGTGCACGTTTGGAACCTCAATCATGACCTCCCTCAGCGCCGACGGCTCAACCATCTTGAGGGCCTCATAGAAGTCCTTCTTCGTAACCTTAAGCTCCTGAAGAACCTCGGCGGGTATCCTCTCATGCTCGGGGTTTATTTTCCCCTGCTCAATAAGCCGCCTGAGGACAACCATTGCTGCTTCCCTCGCCAGCGCCGCTAGGTCGGCACCAACAAAGCCGTGGGTCTTCTCTGCAATTTCCTCCAGCATTCTGTCAATCAGCCTGCCGCGCACCTCCCGGTACAGCTCGCCCTCTTCCTTCAGAGCTTCCCTGATTTCCTCCCCGTCCCTTAGACCTTCAATTTTTCCAATAAGCTCCTGGATTTTTCTTCCATCAAAGCGGTCATCCCTCATGAGCTCCTTCAGAATCCTGAGGATTGCATGCTTCTCAAAATCCGGCTCAAGGGGCATTCCTCTCGTGTGTATCTGGAGGATTTCCTTCCTCCCCTGT
>JALSON010000021.1 GCA_026986455.1 Thermococcaceae archaeon
GACAAGATAGTCATATTCTCCAAAAATTCAACCGGCAGTCCGTACAGGGAGATAGCCAACATGGGCTACGTTGAACTCGTTCTGCTGCCGAAGCAGGCTGGAATAATCTCCGCCAGGGAGTCCCAATCGCAGTCAAGCTCCTCAAGCACCTCCTCATCGGATTCCTACTCGGAACAGCATTCTAGAGCATACACACCGGCAGGAACATCAATTTCTAACGGAGAGAGCTCAAGTGATACAACATCCACATCACAGAGCTCAAGCCAGTCCTCCTCTGCATCTTACAACTACAATGTTGACCTTTCCGAAATTCTCAAGGCTGTGGCGGCCGGCAAGATAAAAGCTGCCGATGAGGTTAAAAAGGAGCTTCAAAGCTATGGGTGGGAGATAGTAGACCTTGAGAAGCTCTCAGGAATGCTGGTTATGGATGCAAACACGCAGGTTATGGTAATAATCAAGGTCCCATCGGTCTTTGTACCTGATATCCTCTCCCAGCAGAACTTCATCTACATTGCAAAGGTATCCAAATGAGGTGGTTGCAATGAAACGCCCTCTGCTTTCTTTTTTCATGATCCTCCTTCTGGCGGCACCAGTGCTGGCAGCTTCATACACACTCCCGGGAACAGACCCCACGGAGGGATACAAACACCACAACAACATCGGAATCCGGGGAGAGGTCATGATAAATCTGAATGTCACCCTAATCAACACGGCTCCCTTTCCGAAGTTCGTCATGGTCAACCCGAGGTATGACTTTACAGTCTACAGGAGGAACAACGGGGAATACATAATCGGCATCAGAGACACGAATGGAAAAACAGTGTATCATATAAATAACCTCAGCGCCAACACGCTTAACTACCACCTCGGTTTCTGGATCAGGCCATATGAGACGGTCGTTGTCAATTTCAGGATCACCAACAGCACTTCCTATCTTCCCCAGATGAAGGACTACCGGAGCCTCTGCGGCGGAGGGCGGATAACGGACCTAACCTTTACAAACGGGACTGTTTCCAACGGCACCGTTTCCGTAAATGAGGGGCTTTCAAACCCGATATGTGATGTGCTCTACCCGCAGATCATCAACACTCCCGAGGTTGTGGATATAACGAGCCTGCTGCCATTAATAGATGGATATATTAAGATACTGAAGTACTCTGGAACCGTTACTTTCAGGCTGATAAACGTGCCGGATGAAAGCGGTGAGTTCTGGTCCGTATTTGCCGTTTCCCTGCCGGTGATATTTGCCGGTGCCGCTCACTATGATTTTGAGCCGAACTACACGATGACATATAATGAGTACATGGAGAAGTTCGTGGATGAATACCGCGGTGTTGGGATAGAGAAGAAGAAACCCGAAACCCCGCAGGTTTCAGAAAATCTCTTTTCCCTTACAGGTAGTTTGCTTTCAGGAGTTTCTGTGACACAGCCCCGGCCCGTGAAGAGGGAAAACACCACTTTCCTTGACTATCCTGTGTGGATAATCTGGCTCGGTAAGAGTCTGGATATTAAATATCACGTGAGCTGGAATAATAATGAAAAGGTGAGCCCAAGTGGGGGAGAAAAAGAAAAAGTCTGGGTTATCCTGGATAGAGGAAATTTTGAACGAAGATAGTGCTCCTCTTGACGATATCCTGAAGAATAAAAAGGGTGAGGGGAAGGAATCAAAAGAAAAAAAGCCTCCCCTTGGGAACCTCATGGGGAGCGGCGGCCTGACCATTGGCGAGATACTCTCGAATAATACCGGAAAAGAGGAGAAGGGGAAAGAGGAAAAACCGGAGCCCAGAAAAGGGAAAAAAGCCGGAAAGACTATGCCTTCAGGCCACATCATGCTTGAGGACATTCTTAAGGGCGGTAAGGAGGAGAAACCGAAGCGGATTGAAAAAAGAGCCCCCCGTAGGAAAAAAGAAGAAAGAAAGCCGATAGCTCCCTATTATCAGCAGGGAGGAACCTCCCTGGAGAGCATCCTCCAGAGTTCCGAGCCTGCCAAACCCGCCCCATCGCTGGGAGACCTCCTTGGAGCGGCGAAAAGGGAAGGAACCGAGTCGGTTTATCAAACCTACTCCGGGGAGGTTAAGGTTCTCGATGTATATGGAAATGTGCGCATACTTAAGGTGAAGGGGGAGCCTGTTCCTATATACGAGCTCCGCATGCCCAGATTGAGTGACGATGAAAAAAGGCTTCTGAAGAAGATAAAGGAGAGGGCTATCTCTGAGATTCAGATTGATCCCGATAGCATACCGGATTTAGAGACGCGGAGGAGGGTTTTTCTAAAAGCCGTGCGCGACATGATCAAGGAGATAAATCCCCACCTCTCAGAGGGGAGGATCGAGTTCCTCTCTGAGTACATTGTCCAGAACATGATAGGCTACGGCAGGCTCGATCCCCTTGTGAGGGATGATAATCTTGAGGAAATTATGGTCATAGGAACAAGCAAGCCGGTTTATGTGTGGCACAGGCGCTTCAACATGTGCAAAACAAACATTCTCTTTGAGAACGAGAAGGAGATTATGAACATCATAGAGAGGATTGCGAGGGAGGTTGGAAGAAGAATAGACCAGCAGAGCCCTCTTTTGGATGCCCGTCTGCCCGATGGCTCCAGAGTCAACGCCACCATTCCGCCGATAAGCCTTGAGGGGCCCACCATAACTATTAGAAAGTTCAAGCGGGATCCCCTGACCATAATAGACCTGATAAAATACGGTACCTTGAACACGGATATAGCGGCGCTGCTCTGGATCTTCGTTGATGGCCTCGGTGTTAAACCTGCCAATATCCTGGTTGCCGGCGGAACCGGTTCAGGAAAGACCACCATGCTGAACTCCCTGGCGATGTTCATACCGCCCAGCGAGAGAGTCATCAGTATAGAGGACACGGCGGAGCTTCAGCTGCCCATAGAACACTGGGTGAGGCTTGAAACGAGGCCGCCCAATCTCGAGGGCAGAGGGGAGGTCACAATGGATGACCTCGTCAGGAATACCCTCCGTATGCGTCCCGACAGGATTATAGTCGGTGAGGTTCGTGGACCTGAGGCGAGAACAATGTTCACAGCAATGAACACCGGGCATAATGGCGCGCTCTATGATTTTTCGGTGATCCAGCTCCCCGACGGCAGATTTGAGCTTATAGGGGATGTCGTGGAGAAGCTCTTTGAGAAGTACTCTGACAGGATTGAGACATACAGGGATCTGGAGTATATAGTTCTCGACGAGGAGGATCGTTTCGAGGTCGTTAGCGTCGGCACCGACCTGAAGGCCGGGAAGCATGTCGTCTCAAGGGTCTGGCGCAGAAGGGTTAGAAAGGGCGAGAGGTTGATGCGCATAAAGACGCGCACGGGCAATGAGGTGGTGCTCACAAAGACGCATCCCTTCTTCGTCTTTTCCGATGGCGATGTCATGAGGAAAGAGGCGGGGAAGCTGAAGCCGGGTGATAGGGTTGCAATCATGATGAGGCCTCCCAAACCGCCCCAGAAAAGGGCCACAATCAATCCCGGGCTCTACAAGGGGATAAGCGATTACTACCTCATTCCCAACGGGGTTAAAGTTCCCAACGATGGAATTCCACCGGAGGGAGCCCGGTTCCTGCTCTCCGTCAACTCCAATCCTGTAAAGCTCGTAAGAGAGGTTAATGAAGATCTGGCATACCTCACGGGGGTTCTGCTGGGCGACGGATACATAGCATCAACCGGATATTACATCTCGGCGACCTTTGATGATGAAGGTTATATGAATGCTTTCATAAACGCCACCTCAAAGTTCCTTCCCGGGTATTCACCCCGGATAAAAACCAATGGCACAAGCACTGTCGTTACCATCGGTTCAAAGATTTTCGCCGAAATGCTCTCAAGGATATTCGGGATACCCAAGGGCAGGAAGTCGGAGATATGGGATGTTCCCGACATTGTTCTATCCAACGATGAGCTAATGGGGTACTTTATTGCAGGACTCTTCGATGCGGATGGTTATGTGGATGAGAGTGGACCTTCGGTGATCCTGACCACCAAGAGCGAGAAGGCGGTGAGAAAGATATGGTATGCCCTCCAGAGGCTTGGCATAGTGAGCACGGTCTCAAGGGTGAGGAACAGAGGTTTCAAGGAGGATGTCATATACCGCATCGTGATAAGCAGCATTGACGATCTCAAAAAGTTCCATCGGTTAATACCGCTTCAGCACTCAAGAAAAAGGGCAAAGCTTGAGGAGATACTTAGAAGCAAAAAGCCCTATCGCGGAAGAAGGACATATCGCGTGCCGATTTCAGGCTCCATGCTCTTTCCCCTGAGGAAGAAGCTCGGTCTAACTGTTGCAGAGCTCTCAAAGCTCGCCTCACATTACGCCGGTGAAAAAGTCTCGGAGAGCCTCATAAGGCACATCGAAAAGGGCAGGGCGGGCGAGATAAGGCGTTCCGCTTTGAAGGGCATAGCGCTGGCATTCCAGAGGGTGGCTGAGGATGTAGGAGATGAAGATTCATGGGTTCAGGCAAAGAGGCTTCAGCTCATAGCCGAGGGAGACGTCTACTGGGACGAGGTTGTGAGCGTTGAGGAGGTTGACCCTGAAGCCCTTGGAATCGAATACCTCTATGACCTGACGGTTGACGGAGATCACAACTACGTTGCCAACGGCATACTCGTCTCCAACTGCATGGGAACAATCCACTCCAATTCTGCCCGTGAAACCATAATAAGGCTGGAGAGCCCTCCAATGAATGTTCCGAGGATTATGATTCCGGCACTTGATGTTATCCTCATGCTCATCCGTTTTAACAGCAGGAAGAAGGGTGTCATCAGACGTGTTACGGAAATTGCGGAGGTTTCCGGGATAGAGGGTGAGAGCGTGCAGCTAAACAAACTTTACAAATACGATCCTGCCAAGGACGAGCTTGAGTCGACAGGTGTCCCGAGCAGGTTTATGGCTGATCTTGCACACCACACTGGCATGAGCATAGCGGAGCTTGAGGTGGAAAGGGAAAAACGCAAGATAATACTCGACTGGATGATTGAGAAGGGCATAAGGGGAATTGAGAAGGTCGGGCATTATATAAGGCAGTTCTACATAGATCAGGAGAGCCTTCTGAAAAGGATAGAGGCGGATACGGGTCTCTTAAGCACGAGTAGCGGAAAGGTTAGTGATCTGCTCTGAAGGTGATATTCAATGGGATTTGCCGATGTCTTCCTTAACCTCCTGGAGAAGATCGGGGGAAAAACCGTTGAGGTGGCTGAGAGGCCCATCTCGCGCATACCCTCCGGCAGGTCAATTCAGGACCGTCTCAGGGTTCTCAAGCAGATGCAGATAGAGGTTGAAAAGGAAAAGGCCAAGGAATCGGAAAAGGAAATGGTCGAGATTATTGAATGGAGGAAGCAGGAACTTCAGAAGCCCTTCTCTGAGAGGCTTGCAGAGGGCGTGCTGAAACACTTCAGCGGCCCGATTAGAACACTCTCAGCCTCCTTCAGGGGGCTGGATTATGACCTGTACCGGGCAAACATGAACATGAGCAG
>JALSON010000022.1 GCA_026986455.1 Thermococcaceae archaeon
GTTAAAGCACGCTCCTGAGGAGATACGCCGCACCTATTGCCACCGCCCAGTAGCCGCTGTTCCATCTGAGGACTTTGTAGCCATCAAGCGGCGGAACCGGCAGGAGGTTGAAGAAGGCCAGCCAGAGGTTTATGCTTGCGGTGAACCTCAGCACCGCCCACGGCATCGTGTATGGCGCCAGATAGTACCTCGCAATGAGTCCAGCCACTGTTCCAACGGCTATATTCGTAAGCGGGCCGGAGAGGCTTATCCTGCCGTAGGCTTCCCTGTCGTCCCAGAACTGATATGGAGCGTAGATATAAACCGCCCCGAGAGCAGCGAAGACCCACGACTGCCCTGTGGTGAGCTTTGTCAGTATGCCGATCCCTAAGGCGAGGGCTATACCCATATCCCATCTTCTGTAGAATGCGACATAGCCATATTTCCTCGCCACCTGCCGGTGGGCAAGTTCGTGGAAGACGAAGGCGGTGAGCACAGCCGGGATAACATAGGGTATGAGGCCGGCCTCAAAATTTGAGAATATAAATACCAGAACCACAAAGGACACGAGCAGATCCTCAAGCTCCTGCTGCCGGCTCGGAGGGTTCATCTACCCTTCACCTCAATCCTCCTGCCGAGAACCAGCTCTGCGGCTTTGACCGCCGTTCCTCCGCTCCCAACCGCTATCTTGACCTGATCTCTGGGAACATAAACGGTTATTTTATCCTCCCCGTATTCAATCTCTATAATCTCCACACGAAGCATTTTCTCAAGTCTTTCTTTTATCTCCATGAGCATCCCCGATAAAACTCGGAGGAAAGAAATATAAATGTAACTCTGGTTCCCATCATATATCGAGGGGTACTCTTGAGGGAATTTACTCTAAGGAGCTTGCTCACATACGGACATTCAGGCAAACAAAATGCACAAACAAAAACATTATGGGAACTAAAAGAAAAATGTAACGAAATCAGCCTGGACAGCTGTGGTGTGCTGCCATTCCTTAGGCATCTCAGTCGAAGTCCCAGATTGTCCTCCCTTTGTAGAACATCATAACATAGCCGCAGTTCCTGCAGATGACTATCTTGACTTTGTGGGCCGTAAAGCCCCATTTGCTGTCGAGCTTTCCCTCCTCAACCTTAAAATTCGTTCCCCTGCAGAGGGGGCACTCAAGATGCATGCGCTCCATGAGACCACCGTAGTTTCATTACAATTAACCTATAAAACGTTTTTCTTTTTTGAGTGTGTACAGATTGTTGATGCTCTCAGAGGATACGCTTAAGCAAGCCTCAAACATAAAACTCAACCGGATGATACCTCTTTTTTGAGTTGAGAATCCTCTCGATGCCGGTCTTGTGCCCCAGCCCGACCACAGCAACAACCCGGGGCTTTTTAATTCCATGCCCCCTGAGGGAGTCCACAATGGAGATGAGATTCCTCGCCATGATTTCGTTCCTCTCCTCCACGAGAATGCGGTGTAGATATGGATACCTCCTTTTGAACTGCACCATCATCGCCCTGTACTCCCTCATAACATCTACATCCCTCCTTTCCCCCGGCCCCAGAGGCATAAAAACCGCTAAGCTCTCAAGCAGGAGCAGAAGCTTTTCCCTCGCCGGTGCGTTGAGAATCTTCGCCATTATCAGGCTGATATCCTCATCTATCAGAAAAAGGGGGATGCCCAGTTCCTCCGCGAGATTTATGGCCTCCTCCATCTCTCCACCGGGCATCATGCCGAACTCTTCTCCCAGCTTCTCCTCTACCCGGGCAAGGATGTAGGCCACAAAACCCCTGCGCCCGAGTTTTAATGCTTCCTCAAAACCCATTCTCTGCTTTGATTTCATCGATAGGAACCTCGGCCTGTCAAGCTCCACGGCAATCCCGTGGGGTTTCTCCTCAAGAATGATCCTCCTGACTCTCTCCCTGCTCTCCGGCGAAACATGCATCGTCCCGATAACCTTAACGTACCGAAGATAGCTCATAGCCCTCACCGCTCAGCCTCACAACATCAAAGTCCCGGGGTATTATAAACCTGTGCCCGCAGATTTCCTCCGCTCTGGAGGAGTATTCGGTAAAGCTGTATCTCGGCGCCCGATGAAAGAGAGCTAAAAGTTTTGCCTTTGTTTTTTCGGCCATTCCGCATGCCTCCTCCACGGTCGTATGATAGCTCTCCCCTCTGTCCTCCGGGCTCAGATAGGTGGCCTCATGGATGAGCAGATCAGCCTTTTCTCCGAACAGCCTGACCCGCTCGCACGGCTCGGTATCGCCTGTATAAACAACCTTAACCCCCCTCCTTTTTGGCCCTGTGACATCCTCCAGACGGATTACACGGCCGTTTACCTCTATCCTCCCCTCCCTCTCAAGCTTTCCGAGAATCGGTCCTTCGCTAAGCCCGTATTCAGCGAGCTTTTCCGGGAGGAACTTCCCCCTCCGATCGTTTTCTCTGAAAACATAGCCCAGGGCAGGGATGCCATGCTCCACCTTGAAGCTCCATATTTCATATCCCCCGAACTTCAACCTCGCCTCGCCAAGCTCGTGCACATGAATCGGAAAATCCGGCCTGAAAAATCCGCTCTTCAGGAAGTTCTGGATGAACTCGAAGGTGTATTTTGGCCCGTAGATGTGGAGCGGTTTCTTCCTCTTCCAGAGGGTCATGGTCTGGATCATGGCCATCAATCCGAGGTAGTGGTCGCCGTGGAAGTGAGTTATGAAGATCTTCTCAATCCTCATGGGGCTAAGCCTTGCCGTATTGAGCTGCCTCATTGTCCCCTCGCCTGCATCGAACAGGATTATCTCACCGTTATATCTGAGGGCGATTGATGGAACGTTCCTTTCCTTTGTGGGCATGATGCCGCCGGTGCCGAGGAAGATAACTTCAAGCATGATTTTTAATCCGTGGGGTGTAATAATAAAGGTTATCGTTTGAACCGGAGCATGATAATGAGCAGTCCAATTATAGATGTCACACTCAGGGAGAGGGAAATTAGGGGGATATAACTTCTCTCCTCAGGTTTCCAGAAATCTTCCCCGGATGTGTAGATATCGATGGAATAGACATCCTTTTCATCGACCCCTTCGAGGAGCATAAAAGGAGAGGCAGAGGTAAATCCTGTGAAAACATCAAGATAATAACCATCTCCCGGGGAATTTCGTCTCCCAACCGAAACATAACCACCGCTAAAGCTTATCTCAACCACCTGTGGGCCGGGAATAAGCGTCCCCTGACACTTCTTCAGGTGTTTTGAAGATATACATACCTTGCCATTTCTTACATAAATTTTGGCCTCTCTGTAGCCCGGAGTTCCATGAAAACGCAGCAAGGTTATATCTCCTCCATCATAAAAGAATTCGAGGCTTATCTTAAACTCTCTGAAAGGTCCCCAGTATCCGAACAAATGGGTAAAGTTCCTGAAAATTGCAATGTATTCCTCCCTCATCCTTTCTCCAACAGGTGCCACTGCATAGGCATAAACCTCAAAATCTTCCCAGCCCTCAATCTTCAGGCTTATATCTCCAGATAGGCTGGGGCTTCGGGAGTCAATGAACCAGATGTTCTTAGAGATATGTTGTGGCTTAATGGTGGTGTTGATAGCATCTGACTCCAGCTGAACCCTCAAATTTGCAGAGGATACTGGGGTTCCATTTCCTGTGAGCGTGTGGGAGGTTATATAAATGCCGGCAATCTGCCATGGAGAGCTTATCCTGAAGGTGCTACCTCGTTTCTCCGCTCTTATCAGGACAAGTCTCTTTTGCCATGTGTATAGTCTTCCGACTACATGCATGTCAAGGTTGATCCTGGGAGTCAGATTAAATTTAACTATGCAGGGTGCGATTAATAAAACCGAAATATTCCCTCCAACATGCGGCTCAAGGTCAATACTTCCACTGGGTAACGAAAGAGCTTTAACGCTGCTTCCCGTGCTCCAGTTCAGAATCAGAACTGCCTTACCAGAACAGCTGGAGGTGTAGTTCACATAAATATGCTCGAATATGTATCCCGGTGGAACCTCCATGTTCTGAAGGGAACTCCAAGCAGATACAAGAGGCAGAGAGAGCACCAGAAATAGCATGCAGAACTTTTTCACTATCTCAGCCTCCTCAGGTTTAACAGTATGTAGAGAATCAGAGCGGCCGCCGATAATGCGAGGGCGATATCTGTTTTTCTCTCATCAGATGGCACCACGTAGTAGTTCGGATTCCTCCTGAGGCTGGCGTCGAAGCTGAGGACATCAACGCCTTTTCCTGCATACCAGAGCCTTATGCCGGAATCTACTTCGAGACTCTTGACGATATAAACATCATCAACCAGTATATCCAGATATCGCCTTCCATCGGGACTTCTGCTCAGTGAGAGCCGCAAATCATGAATACCGTTCGCAGGAATTTCTACACAGCTCTTTTTTCTCCATTTGCTAGGAATATGCAGTTCAGCACAGGCTTTGTTGTCCCTAATATAAACCCATGAATCCTTACCGGATATAAAATCAAAAGTCAAAATTTTTCCTTTTCCGGAAAACCAAATCTTGATCGTACCCTGATCCCATGTTACACCTCTCAAGGGAAGTATAAAATATATGAGGTCATTCTTTTTATAGAGCAAATCTGTGTTGACAGGTTTTACCTCTGAAATATAATATGCCCTTGCTTCAATGCCAGTATTGGATGGAACATTAAGCATTAACTCGACTTTTCCACTTGCATTTTCACCCGGAATCCATAACCATCCCTTTCTCTCTGGAACCGTGAAGTTTTTTCTTCCACCACTCCACTTTATTACTCCATGAACTTTCTCTCCCCGATAGTTGTAAAGTCTAAGCCTCATTCCCAGAAGCTTTCCAGATGTATTGAGGCGGATGAGTGGATGGGGATCCTTCACAATATCCAATCCATGCACTTTCAATGCTTTGGTTTGTTCTAACATTGAGATACCTAACTCTGTCGAGATTTATACTGAAATGGAGGAGGTATCTAAGGGGCTCACTCCTGCATGGAACACTAACATTTGCATAGACATCAAATTCGCCTCTGAGACTGTGCAGAGGAATCACAAACTCCCCCATATGTTTTTGTTTGGGTGTTGATAACCACCTGATGCTAACCTTTCCCCGTTTAGCGACTTCATGATACTGAATCACAGAGTAAGAAGCTGAGGCGTTGCATGTTTTATTGGATGCAAATTCCAGTTTGAGCCACACTGCATCATACTCAGGAGGAACTGTGACGTGAATCTTAAATTTATTATTTCCCTCCAGCCTTCCATTGATTACCTTCGAAAACTGAAAGGAATAAGCCGGTAGAGCTGAAGCCAGAAAGAGGAGCATCAAGACTGCTGCCTTTCTCATAATCTCCTCCACCTTATGGCAATTACGAGGGCAATAGCGACTGCAATGGCCAAAATCAGGTTGCCGTATCTGTCCTTGGGGGTCTCAAAGAGCTCGGAGGGATTTCCTTCGACACCCCTGAAGCTCACGTTTCCGGTGACCCCCCTGAGGAATGCGAGGTATATT
>JALSON010000023.1 GCA_026986455.1 Thermococcaceae archaeon
GCAGGTCGCAGAGCAGGTCAAGAAGCTCCTCATGATGCTCGGATACAAGAACTTCCCGATCATCCCGATCAGCGCTTGGGAGGGCGACAACGTCGTCAAGAAGAGCGACAAGATGCCCTGGTACAAGGGGCCAACACTCATTGAGGCCCTTGACCAGATGCCCGAGCCGCCGAAGCCAACCGACAAGCCGCTCCGCATCCCGATCCAGGACGTCTACTCCATCAAGGGTGTCGGTACCGTTCCGGTCGGCCGTGTCGAGACCGGTATCCTCCGCGTCGGTGACGTCGTCATCTTCGAGCCGGCCAGCACAATCTTCCACAAGGCCATACAGGGTGAAGTTAAGTCCATCGAGATGCACCACGAGCCCATGCAGGAGGCCCTTCCGGGCGACAACATCGGATTCAACGTCAGAGGTGTTGGTAAGAACGACATAAAGAGGGGTGACGTTGCCGGACACACCAACAACCCGCCGACCGTCGTCAGGCCGAAGGACACATTCAAGGCCCAGATCATCGTCCTCAACCACCCGACAGCAATCACAATCGGTTACACCCCTGTCCTCCACGCCCACACACTGCAGGTCGCAGTCAGGTTCGAGCAGCTCCTCGCCAAGCTCGACCCGAGGACAGGCAACATCGTTGAGGAGAACCCGCAGTTCATCAAGACCGGTGACTCAGCAATCGTTGTCCTCAGGCCCACCAAGCCGATGGTCATCGAGCCGGTCAAGGAGATACCGCAGATGGGCAGGTTTGCCATCCGTGACATGGGCCAGACCGTCGCTGCGGGTATGGTTATCTCCATCCAGAAGGGCGAGTGAAGCCCTTAGCCCTTCTTTCCTTTAATTCCTTGAGGTGAGAGCATGCAGAAGGCAAGGATTAAACTGGCGAGCACCGACATTAAGGCGCTCAATAATGTTACTGACCAGATCAAGCAGATTGCAGAGAGGACAGGAGTCCGGATGAGCGGGCCCATACCGCTTCCGACCAAGAGGATAAGGATCACCACCAGAAAGAGCCCTGATGGTGAGGGAACGGCCACCTTTGACAAGTTCGAGCTCCGCGTTCATAAGAGGCTCATCGACATTGAGGCCGACGAGAGGGCCATGAGGCAGATCATGCGCATTCGTGTTCCTGAGGATGTCACAATCGAAATCGAGCTCATCTCATGATTCTCCCTTTTTAATGCCGGGGTAGCCTAGCCTGGGAAGGCGCGGGCCTGGAGAGTCCGTGGGCGTCCAGCCCGCCAGGGTTCAAATCCCTGCCCCGGCGCCACACAAACTTTGCCTGCGCAAAGTTTGATCAAAGTTTGTATGTCCATTTGAACCTGTAATTCTTCACTATCGCACGCCACTCACTGATGGTTTTGTACTGGAGATATTCGAGGAGTTCATTAAAGAGGAGACACCTCTCTGGAGAACTCACCCATTATGAGGGGAGCGTGCTCGTATTCGATTCCCCATCTCGACAGAAATTCCTTGAATTCAAATGTCGCATTTACAGGCACGAGAACCACTCCCGCAGCAAGTTCAATGGCATTGAGCTCTTTGAGCATCCCACCGTCCTTGTTTCTCCCCCTTAGACTGTATATGAACCTCACCTTTTCACTGCCTGTTAGGCTGGAGTATGAGAACCTGAAGAGGGTGTAGCCTTTGGCATTGAGCGCTTTATGGAGGAATCCGTTTTTGGTGAGGGAATAACCCTCAACAAGCAGCGCAAAGCTTATCAGGTTGTTCTCACTGAAGAGTTCGCTCATCAGGAAGCCCTTGACGTCCAGTTCTTCGGGAGAAAATCCATTTTCTTCGAGAATCTGCTTGAAGCGGAACGCCACTTCAAAGGGGTTTCCATCGGTCAAGAGGACGGCAATGTCTATGTCGTTGGGGATCTTTTTTCCCTTAACTGTGGAGCCATAGAGAAGGATATCCCAGACGTTCGGGTTTTTCTCCTTAAAATCCTTGGCGAGATTACTCAATTTTTTCTCTAAGCCTGATAACATCATTTCTAATCGCCACCAAAATGCGGTCATTGACCCTTTTTGTGTATGTATCGCGGTAATAGGGGAAGTAGTAGCTGAGGATATTGTACAAGTCAGAATAACGGGGCTTTAACAGCCTGAAGCGCTCGCTGTGGTTGTCTGGGAGCACTTTCAGGTCGCGCCAGAGAATGTAGTCAGCTATAGCCACGAGGGTCTTAAAGTACATCATAAAGGCGGCGTTGTTGAGGTCCTGCTTAAACAACAGCTCGGCGCTCTGGAAGTATTCTTCTACGTTGTCTTTTAAATCCTCAAGCCTGCCCATAATATCACGTTAATGGATTAACATCAGAGGCCTATAAAAGGTTTGTGGTTAATTGGTTAACAAAAACGGAAAGACAGAGGGATGATGTTAATGGGTTAACAATTCTTATACTTAACTCCAAAGCAAAAAAAGCCTTAGCCCCCGCTCAGAACCGGCATCACCTTGATTTCATCGGTGTCTTCGACCTCGGCATCCCCCCTCGCAGGGTGGCCGTTAATCATGATGATCCTGTCGTGGAATTCGTCGTAGCGCGGGATGACCTCGCGTAGAATCTCATCGACCCTCTTCCTTCCATCTATCCTCACGCTGAGCTCCCTTGCTCCGGCGAGGTGGGCAAACGCACCCATAAGCCTTATCCTGACCATCTTCACCACCATCAGAAACTATCATATCCGGGCTAAAAATTTGTCGAAGGAAGAAAAAGGAAATCACTCAAGCTTTGCAACCTTCTCAAGCTCCGGAATGACATCCTCAAGGCCGAGCTCTTTGAGCGTTTCTTTCTTCGGCACGCCGCGCTCGTCCCAGCCTCTAAGCTTATAGTACTCGCTGAGCAGCTCATCGTATTTCTTCTCGTCAAGGTGCTGCCCTTTGTACGGTCCGCTCTTGAGGCCCTCGATGAACCACCTCTTCGGCGGGTAGTCCATGTGCCTGCCCCACTTCTCGCCGAACTCCCTGACCCAGTATGCCCTGATGAGTGCGTAAACCCTATCTGCGGCCTTGTAAAGGTCGTCCCATGTGTATTTGACGCTGGTGATGGCTTCTAAGAGCTTTGGATAGTAGTCTATGCTGAGGCCGACCTCGACCCATGGCAGCCTGCACGCTGTGAGCATCTCGAAGAGGCCGCCCCTGAGGCGCTGGAGCTCGATGACCTTTGCTGCCTTCTCCGGGTCGTAGGTGATCTTGTACTCAACCTTCTTGGCCTGCTCCCCTTCGATTGGGGCCGTTCCTATCTCCCAGGCGATGACCCATGCCTCCTTGTGGTGGGCACCGATGGAGCTTGTGGCAAATGCCAAAGCCATGGCCGGGTAGATGTAGCTGTTGTAGCCGCTGATTTCAAGCCCCTTGGCGTGCATGGCGAAGTCATGGGTTCCGAGCTTCTCGGCCATTGCCTTGACGCCCTCAGCCGCGAGGTTTCCAAGCTCCCCTCTGCGGTAGGCAATATCCAAGGCGAGCTGCTTTGCCTTCTTGAAGTCCCCGAATGTCGGGCCCTCCTTGAGCACTCCCTTCTCAACGGCTTCCATTACGTGGGCTATCGAAACACCGAGGCTTATGGTGTCCATGCCCATCTCATCGGCAATTCTGTTGAGGACCGAGACCTCGTTGAGCTTTCCAATTCCAAGGTTCGAGCCGAGGAGGGCGACATTTTCGTAGTCGAGCTCGCTTTCCTGGCCTTCGGCATCAAGGACAACGTTTCCACAGGGCATGTTACAGTATGGGCATCCCCTCTGCTTGACCTTCATACCCTCCATGGTATAGCCGTCTATGGAGCGGGCAAACTCAAAGCTTCCGTCCTGGAAGTTCCTCGTTGGCAGTGCTGAGTTCTCGTTGGTCCACTCGACCGCCGCCATTGTCCCCTGCCTCTTCCAGAACGGGTAGGCGGGTGAGTTCTGAATGGCCTCGTAGGCCTCTTTTGAGAGCTCCTGAAGCTTCTTCTTATCAGCCACAGGTATCTCCTTGGTACCCTTAATGACGAGAGCCTTGAGCTTCTTGCTTCCCATGACAGCACCCATACCCGGCCTTCCTGCCGCTCTACCTTCCTGGGACATGACGACAGCATAGCGCACGAGGTTTTCACCCGCAGGCCCTATGCTGAGAACCCCCACATTCTTGCCGTGTATCTT
>JALSON010000024.1 GCA_026986455.1 Thermococcaceae archaeon
AAAAATAAAATCTGTCTTTTCTTTCTTGTTTGCCCTTTTACAGCTTGCCGATGATTATTCAAGTGTCCATTTTAGTGATTTTGCAAAAGAAAGGGAGGGTGTCTTTGACTCAGTTTTAAGGAATCCAGAGATTTATGTTCCAAAGCTAAGCTTGGATAATCCAGTAAAACGTATCTTTGGAGAGTATGGACCATATGAGTTCCAGAGAGAACTTTATGAAAAAGCTCCAAAATTTGCTATGCTCTTCGCTCCATGTGGAAGAGGGAAAACCGAAGCGGCATTACTTTGGGCACTGAAGGTTTTAGAAACTTACAAAAGAAACAAGATAATCTTAGCAATGCCCACCCAAGTAACGAGCAATGCTATGTATGACAGATTAGTTAGGTTATTTGGCAGAGAAAATGTTGGGTTATTTCATGGAAAGAGCTTCATAAAACTTAAAGAAACTATAAAAGAAGTTCCAGAGGAAGAGAAAGACCTCGAAGAGATTAAAAGTGAGAACTTTAAGGGAAACATCTTCTTTAAGCCAATAACTGTGACTACAATTGACCATGTGATATACTCCTTTGTTCATGGCTTTAGCCAAGCTGATTTCGCTTTAGGAAACCTCCAAAATGCTGTAATAATTTTTGATGAAGTCCATTATTATGAGAAGCAAACATTGGAACATCTAATGACCCTTTTTGAGATTTTAAAGGAGATGGATATACCTCATTTGCTCATGAGTGGAACTTTGCCAGATTTCTTGATTAAGCAAGTTGAGGATTATAGACTCATAATTGACGATGAAGGACTTAGATATAAACCGTTCAAACTCGAATATCATAATGAGATGCTTATTTGGAAAGAAAACGAAGAATGGAAGGTCAATGAAAAGATTATCAATGAGATTGTTGAGAACTACGAAAGAGGGAATACTCAGTTTATAATTCTAAATACTGTCGAAAGGGTAAAACAGTTTTATAAAGCAATAAAAGAGAAAGTTCCGGCAGTTCTTTATCACTCGCAATTTGCTTACAAAGACAGGATTTTAAAAGAAAATGAAATCTTAAAACTTGATCAAGAGAGAAAAGAGCTCAAAAAACCTTATGTTCTCGTGGCTACGCAAGTAATTGAGATTTCTCTTGACATATCCTCAGATGTAATGTATTCTAAGTTAGCACCACCAGACGCCCTTGGGCAAAGAGCTGGTAGGTTACATCGTAAAGGAAAAACTTGGAAAGAGAACGGAAGAGAGTTTAAGTTGAAAGTGTTCTTACCATACAATCAAAATCCTTACGAAGAAGATTTGATACAAAGAGCACTTGAACTTGTCAAGGAGTATGAGAAGCCTCTTAGTTATGCCGATATAAAAGACTTTGTTGATAAAGCCTATGAGGGTTATGAACTTAGAGCTCCAAGTAATTTAAAGAAGTTCTTTAATGAAGCGGTTCTCTTTGGAAGGCATTGGAAAGACATCGCAACTCCAGATGAAGAAGGTGTCTTTTTTAAGGTTAGAAGTGAGAAATACCAAAGATTTGACGTTATTCCTTATACCTATTTCGAGCAACTTGGAGAAGATGCACTTAGAGCAGAATATCAAGCCAAGATTCCCCTCTATCTGCTGTTAAGAGAACTTAAAGAAGGTGATTTAGAACATTTTATACCTCATGACAAGAAAAAGGGAAGAAAAACGAAGAGGTATTGGCTTTGCAAATATCCGTACACCTATGAGATTGGTTTTGATTATACTGGTAATATGAATGACGATGATATTTGGTAGTTGTTAGGTGACCAAGATGGAACCCTACCCTGAAACCCGCCTCCTCATCACCGGCACGGAAATCAACTACCTCTTCATCTGCCCCACAAAGCTGTGGTACTTCGCCCATGGAGTCACCATGGAACAGGAGAGTGAATGGGTCGACCTCGGTAGATTTCTTCACGAGCAACGCTATGCTAATGAAGAGAAAGAAGTTCAAATCGGTTCGATAAAGATAGACTTCATCAGGAAGGGGGACATCATAGAGGTTCACGAGGTCAAGCTCGGCAAGAGCATGGATAAAGCCCACGAGATGCAGGCCCTCTACTACCTCCACTACCTCAAAAGGCTCGGGATAACGGCGAAAGCCATCTTAAATTACCCGAAGCTCAGGGAGACGAAGGAGCTAACGCTGGATGGGCGGGAGAAGGAGGTGGAGGAAGCGATAAATGGGGTTGAACGGATAAAAACACTCCCAAAGCCGCCGGAGCCCGTGAAAACCGGAAAGTGCAAAAAGTGCGCCTATTATGAGCTGTGCTGGGTGTGATAAGATAGTAGAAACTCTAATATAGTAGAATCTTGAAAGTACTATTGAGGTGATTATACTATGCCGATAACAAAAGTGACCCGGAACTACCAGATAACGCTCCCCGCAGAGATTAGAAAGGCACTCGGGATAAGGGAAGGGGAACTGCTTGAAGTGGAGCTCCAGGGGGAAAACATTGTGATAAAACGCTTCAAAAGGGAACGTCCAACGCTCAAACTTGGAGAGTCTATTACCCCCGAGGAAATTGAGAGGGCAATTGAAGAGGGGATGGAAGAATGTATGCAGTGATCGATACCAACGTTTTGATCTACGATACTTTTTCCGACAGCCCCTTCCATAAAGAGGCACGGGAGCTTTTGGAGTCATTCAACAGGTGGTATGTTCCTCCGCTTGTGCTTCAGGAGTATATTTGGTTCTTTAAACGAAAAAGAAAGCCCCTTCAGAGCGCTAAGAAAATGGTCGAATGGTATTTTTCTGATCCGAGATTCAAAGGTATGGAGATGGATCACAGGATCGTAGTCCAAGCTCTTCAAATACTTGGGGAACACAACCGCTCCTTGGGCCATATCAACGACGCCATTATCCTATCCCATGCAGTTTCCAGGAAACTTCCCATTGCCACCTTTGACATCAAGCTGAGAAAGCTGGCCATTAAGGTTGGTGTTGAAGTTTTGCCCGACGAATTAGGGTGATTCCATGAGAAAGCGCTCCATAACCCTCCTTTCGGATGGAACGCTCTTCCGTAAAGAAAACACCCTCTACTTCGAGAACGCCCGGGGAAGGAAGCCCCTCGTGATAGAGGGCATATACGACATCTACGTCTACGGCCACGTTAGCATAAGCTCTCAGGCGCTCCATTTTCTCGCCCAGAAGGGGGTGGCGGTTCACTTCTTCAACCACTACGGCCACTACGATGGGAGTTTTTACCCGAGGGAGAGCCTCCACTCCGGGGATCTGGTGATAAAGCAGGTGGAGCACTATCTGGACCCTGAAAAGAGGTTAAAACTCGCAAAGCTCTTTGTGACGGGAGCCGCGAAGAATATGGAGAGGAATTTAGCGCGCTTTGGAGCCAAGCATAAGTTTGATGGGCTTCTGGAGGAGTTAAATGGGTATGGAAAAATTACCGAGGTCATGAACATTGAGGCGAGGATAAGGCAGGAGTATTACGCCCTGTGGGACGAGCACCTTCCCGAAGGCTTTAAAATAGTGAAGCGCACGCGCAGACCGCCGGGGAACGAGATGAACGCGCTCATAAGCTTCCTCAACTCAAGGCTCTACGCCACCATCGTGAGCGAGCTCTACAACACCCAGCTCGTCCCGACAGTTAGCTACCTCCACGAGCCCGGTGAAAGGCGTTTTTCTTTGGCGCTCGATTTAAGCGAGATATTCAAGCCAATCATAGCAGACCGCATAGCGAACCGCCTGGTGAAGCAGGGCATAATTAAAAAAGAGCATTTTAGGGGAGATTTGAAGGGCGTCCTCCTCACGGAGGAGGGCATGAAAACGGTCATAAACACCTACAATGATGAGATGAGGAAGAGCGTGAGGCATCCTGGCCTTAAGAAGAACGTCACCAAGCAGCGCCTGATAAGGCTTGAGGCCTACAAGCTGATAAAGCACCTCGTTGGGGTAAGGGAGTACGAGCCGCTGGTGGCGTGGTTCTGAGGTGTTCAACTATGATTGAACAGTAACTGTCTGTGTTTTAGGGGACTTCCAACAATGCTCTGTAAGAACTCGTGAGAGGAACAGTTTTTGGATTGTTTATTTTTTTCTAAACATTTATCTCTTCCTTGTTAAACAGTTTCTAAACGTAAATCTTAAATAGGAGTAGTCAACTTACTATTACTGAGGTGACCATCGTGACTGAGTACAAAGGTATCGTGAAAATGCTGAGGTTCTTTGTCCAGACAAAGAACTTCGGCTATGTAGACAGGATTGGGAACGCCCTGAACCCTGAGCCCGTTGAAGTAGCCCTGCTCGAGGCCCTGAGAGCATTCAGATCCATACGGGAGAGTGCCCCAGCTGACAAAGATGGAAGAAAGTACGTGGAAAAGGACGGCAAGAAAATCCCTGTCCCCGGTCTGCCAACCGATGAGGAGGTTAGGGCGTTCCTTGAAGCAGTCCACTCCGACATTGGGTCTGCCAAGCGCGTTGCAACCTTGGCCCTTACATACCCCTCTAAGAAGGAAAAATCCGGAGGTGATGAGTGATGTTTTTGAGCATCGGTGTTAGGTTTGAGGCCAACGTCGAGGCCCTGAACATGGTAGAAACTGCCGGCAACTACAGCAAGCACAGGCGCGTGCCGTATCTGGTCGAAGAGGATGGCAAGCTGAAGACTGTCTATGTCCCTGCACTGAGCGGTGAGAGCCTCGCCCACGCCTACCAGGAGCACCTTGTCAAGGAAGCCCTTGG
>JALSON010000025.1 GCA_026986455.1 Thermococcaceae archaeon
CCGAGAAGTTAACCAGAGAGTTCTTTGACTACCTGTTCCTGGAGGAGTTCAGCGAGGAGAAGGAGAGAGAGCTGGCCGAGAAGACCGGAATCCCGGCGGAGACAATCCACGAGATGAAGGAGGAGTTCGAGTACTGGTACCCGCTCGACTGGCGCTGCTCGGCGAAAGACCTTATCCCGAACCACCTGACGTTCTTCATCTTCAACCACACGGCGATTTTCAGGAAGGAGCACTGGCCGAGGGGCATCGCCGTCAACGGCTTCGGAACGCTCGAAGGAACGAAGATGAGCAAGAGCAAGGGCAACGTGCTGAACTTCATCGATGCCATCGAGGAGAACGGTGCAGATGTGGTGAGGCTCTACATAATGGGCCTGGCTGAGCACGACAGCGACTTCGACTGGCGCAGGAAGGAGGTGGGTAAGCTCCGCAGGCAGGTCGAAAGGTTCTACGAGCTGATAAGTGAGTTCGCGGGCTATGAGGCTAAAGAGGGCGTCGAGCTGAAGGACATCGATAAGTGGATGCTACACAGACTGAACAAGACCATCGAGGGAGCCACCAAGGCCCTCGAAGAGTTCAGGACGAGGACTGCCGTGCAGTGGGCGTTTTACAGCGTCCTCAATGACCTGCGCTGGTACATGAGGAGGACCGAGAGGAGGGACGACGAGGCGAAGCGCTTTGTATTGAGAAAGCTCGCCGAGGTCTGGGTAAGGCTGATGGCTCCATTCACCCCGCATATCAGCGAGGAGCTCTGGGAGAAGCTGGGCGGAGAGGGCTTCGTCAGCCTGGCGAAGTGGCCGGAGCCCGTTCCGGAGTGGTGGAACGAAACCATCGAGGCCGAGGAGGAGTTCGTAAAAAGCTTAATCGAGGACATCAAGGAGATAATCCGCGTGGCAAAGATAGAGGACGCCAAGAGGGTCTACGTCTACACCGCCCCGGAGTGGAAGTGGAAGGTTGTCGAGGTCGTCGCCGAGAAGAGGGGCTTCAAGTCGGCTATGGCAGAGCTCATGAAGGACCCGGAGATGAGGAAGCACGGCAAGGAGATAAGCAAGCTGATACAGAAGCTCATCAAGGACCGGGCCTTCGAAGTCAAGCGCATAGACGAGGAGAAAGCCCTTAGAGAGGCAAAGGACTTCATAGAGAAAGAACTTGGCATCGAGATGATCATCAACCCGAGCGAAGATAAAGGAGGGAAGAAGAAACAGGCGATGCCGCTGAAGCCGGCGGTGTTTGTGGAGTGAGAAGTCTCCTCCGCCTATTTCTCTTTTATCCCTGGAAGTAGCAACCTGCATTGCTCCTGAAGCTCTCTATTGGCGTTGAGGAGCTCTTTACTTGGATAATCACCGCTATCAAGCCATTCGCTTGCAAAACTCTGAATCATTTGAAGACCTTCTTCAACGGCAGATACATTGACTTCTCCTTCGAGAGCGGCCGCGCGAGAGGCTTCAACGAAATTGATGCATGGAGATGTATCCGTGAGGTTTGTTATCTCTTCGTCAGTCGGCCTTCTACCGGGATAGAGATATATAGCCGCCTCCGACAGCTGGGTGGACAACCGGCTAAGATCCCCCTCCAATTCCATCATGGAAAGGTTAAACACTCCAGGAGAGTTAGTTTTAAGGGCATTCAAGGAACTCCCCGAATGGAATTCCATGTCACGAAGTTCCATGAACGTCTTTTCCCTCATACACGAGATTTCAGCGTGATTCCGCACGTTTATGATTCGCTGTGTGGAGTAATGACTCTCAAGAGCCAGTCCAGACAGGAATCCAGCCGCGTAGAGCACGATCAGGAGTATCCATAGCTTTTTCATTGTATCACCTCCCCGAAGTACCAATAAATAATTAAAAGGAGTTATGGATTGAAAACAGAAAGAGACACACTGTCCTGCAAAAGACCCACCTGTTTGAATCCTCCGCTTTGGGTGACTGATATCCTGTAATATACCGGGGCTTTGAAATACACTCTAATCGCCCCTAAACCGCTACTCCCAGCACGCTGTACGTATACATCCCCACCCAGCCACTGAGACTTTGAAGATATCCTGATGTTCCTATAGGCCGCATGAAGCACGTTTGGTGGATGAGCCGGTGGAAACTTATCATACAGCACCTTAGGCTCTGTACTTGTGAAGAGAGACACGGCATTTATTGGATTTATCCCAGAGCCGTCAAAGGGAGCGGTTAGAATGTCCCATCCCAATCCTATTTTATCAAGGGACGGGACCACATCTCCAACATAATCAAAGAAGATTTTTTGAATTTCTAAGGATAGGGAACTGGCATGTGGTACAACTATTCCCACCTCCACAGGTTCGGTTAAAGATGTCCCATCATCCCCAACAAAGAGGGGGTAAATTTTGAGTGTTTTTGCCCATTGGAGATCTCTCCCTCATCCAAAATCCTGATATCAAAGCCGTACATCCCATTATCGTACAAAACATCAGGACCGTGAAGCTCCAATGCCACGTCTATGTAAAGGGTACTCTTAAAAATCCACCATCCCACGGTGTATATGTATTCAAAAGTCTTCTGTGAGGTTGATGTTTCTGGAGCTGACATAGTTCCCACGCGATCCGGATGCAGTGATATCGGTGGTACTGGTATCTCTCTCTTCTCAACATGTGGTGTGAATATCATCCAAAGCCACTCCTTGTCCGAGACTGAGGAAGTTGACACTTGCGCACAATTAAGCGCATTAATAAGCTCTCTGGAGATACCCTTTAGGGCCACCAAGCCACCATTTGAATCCCTAGCAAAAAGCCAGACGGTACCATTGGCGTAAACAACCAATTCCAAAACGTTTAATCTCCCTGCTCTACTGCTTGCCGGAAACATGGCATATCCATCGAAATCCGTGGATTTAATCACATTATACCTCCAAAAAATCGGAACTCTCCTGCCATTGTATGCTATCCATCCATATAACCTATGGTTGTTTAGATCGAATTCAAGTTTTCCTGATGCTCCATAAGTAACACCATTTCCGTTTTTAGGTGTGGGGTCATAGACTCCATTCAAAGCTACATGCCCCAGTTTCCCGGAGGGGAGGTTTGAGAGGCCTGCACTTGCACTCCCAGCAGTCACTCCAACCATCAGCAGTCCTAACAGGACTGCAAACAACGGCTTCCACTTCACATGGTTCACCTCCATGAGGTTGTCTGCACTCAATACTGTGCAACTTTGCTTTATAAATTTTTCCTATTATTTATTGTAACTATTCTTCCTTTTTTTTTGAGTATAAATTTATTCCAACATAAGTTTAACACTTAGAACCGTTCAAAAGAAGCCCGAGTAAAAGAGTTGCATGACGATGCAATCATGCAATATGTAACTAAGATGATGACTCACCAGCGTCAGAGGCCACAATAAGAAGAATTTCAACCCTGCCATCAGTTCTCCCCCATCTTATAAATCTTTTTCTCCAAAAAAGCTTTAAAGAGAACGTTTTTAACATTTTTCGGTGTTTTTCATGCCTGCTGGAGAGGAAAGGTTTAAGAGAGAAATCCTTTCAAGAATTCCGCTTCGAAACGAGCCGCCTTTACCACCAGATTGGTTGCATGTGGAAATGCTCGAACGCTTCCGCGTCCTTCGGTTCGCATCCGTTAAAGGGGGCATGAACGTGCTTGAGGTGGGTTGTGGTGCACATGCCCTAACAACTGTTCCTTTAGCCTATTTAGTTGGAGAAACCGGTCGCGTTGTTGCCGTTGAGCTGAGCAGGTGGCGCTTCTTTGAGGAGGTAACCACTGCCGCAGGGTTAAAACACAGGATAATCCCGCTCAAAACCGATGCGAGAGAGCTTCCCTTTCCCTTTAAAGCCTTCGATTTGGCAGTCCTCGTCCACGGCGTAAGGAGCCTGAAAAATGGGGAAACCATCGTTAAGGTCTTCTCCGAGCTGCTCCGCGTTTCGGAAAGGGTTTTCATAGCTGAGAGCCTTCCCATAGCGAACAACGAGCGCCAGAAAGCCCACCTTGGGCTCTACAACCTGCGCGAGGAAATCTTTGAAGCCCTCTTTGGGAGAAAGGACGACCTGCACTATTTCCCGCTGGAAAAGCTGGGAGAGCTCGTGGAGAATGCCGGGGGACATGTCATCAAAAGCGGAACCTTCGAGCCGGCTCTACCGCACTACCTCGCATACATCCCGAGGGAGTACGTTGCGCAGATAAAGGATGAAAAAAAACGTGCCGAACTCCTAGAACAGTGGGATAAAGCATATGAAAGGTGGAAGAGAGGAGCAGAGCATCCGCCGGTGGGTTGGCTGGTGACAGGAAGTTAAAGCTACAAAAACTAAAAACTTAGAAAAACCAAAACTGAAATCAAAACTTTATTTTGAATGATTTGTACCACGCTTTAGGACTGCCAATTGCGGGATAAACCATATAGCGCTCAACGGCATTATTATTCCTCAGGAACTTGTCTATGTGGTATCTTAGTTTTTCGTTGTTACTTTCAAGGAATCTGAGAAGAACATCATAATCCCCTCCGAGATACTCAGTTACCTCATATATCCTCGGATTGTTAATGGCTTTTGTAAGAAACTCATTTATCTCCTCCACCTTTACGTGCTGGTTTAGCTTTACCATCACATCAGCATACGCAACGTCTGCAGCCCTCAGCAGCAAAAGTCCGATAATCTGCAGGTAACCCTTTTCCTGAAGCCTGAGCCTGCGGCGTCGGACAGTTGTTATTGATACACCAATTCTCTTTGCTATCTCGGTGTCGCTCATTCTGCCGTTCTCTCTCAGTGCCTGATATATTCTAAGGTCAATATCATCCAGTTTGTTCTTGAATACGCTTTTCAGCACCAGAATTTCCTCATCCTCTATCTCCATTATATGGCCCTCCATGTGGATGATTTTGTCGCTATACTAAAATAAATTTTTCGCGATTTTAGAACCTGAAATCAATTTTCACCATAAAGGAATACAAAAGATAAAAGACCAAAAAGGAGACTTAAGAAACCCAGTGCCTTGGTGTGAACTGATCCGGAGCTATTGAGGCCTTTATTTTCATTAGAATGTAATAGATAATCCCTGTCAGGATGAATGTCTGTACCGGTGGTATTCCCACAAAATGCTTGTACTGCATGTAATATCCAACTACAATACCTATTGCGAGTGTTAGTGTTGCTATCCAGTTCCACCCATCTATGTCCTCCCACTCCTCCTTTCTGAGTATAAAGAAGTCTGTCATTATAATTGCAGCCATTGCCGGGAAAACAATGCCAAGCAACAGAAGAAACTGCATATATCTGCCAAGGATGCCTGCAAGAGCAAGGATTATGCCTATTACAGTTAAAGCAGCTGTTGCTATTGCTCTTCCTCTACCCGTTCTCAGATTGAGCATATTTGAGAGGGCCAGTCCCGGGGTATAAACAT
>JALSON010000026.1 GCA_026986455.1 Thermococcaceae archaeon
ATTATCGAAAAGAACATTTTTAAGCTCCTCAAAATCAACCCTCGCCGTCATGTCTATGTTCACCGGCGTGACGCTGACCTTCCTCTCGACCTTCAGTGCATACGCATCCGTTCCGAGCTCGAACTTCTCGCATCTCCTTCCGACAACCCAGTAGTAGGGGTTTCCCTTGGGGTCTATACGCTCCTCCACTGTTGGCCTGAACATCCGGCGTGCGAGCCGGGTAAGAACCACAGGGGTCCCGGGCGTGGCGTCGGAGGGAACATTAACGTTGAGCATGTCAACACCCTCGGGAAGTCCTTCCTCAAGAACGGACTTTGCTATTCTGCGGAGGAAGTGCGAAGCAGCGGAAAAATCGATTCCCTTCCCATCCCCCAGTGTTTTCTTCCAGTCGACCTCTAGGCTTATCGCTACGCTTGGGATTCCATGGGTGGCGGCTTCTATTGCCGCTGAAGCAGTCCCTGAGACTGTTATCTCGGTGCTCAGATTCTCGCCGAGGTTTATTCCGCTTATGGCAAGGTCAAAGCCTCCGAAGCGGGCCACGGCAAATATAACGCAGTCGACCGGCATGCCGTCCAGTCCATATGCCTTTTTAGTCCCGGGAACGTCGACGAGCTTTGCCCTTATCGGCCTGTGAAGCGTCATCGCCCTCCCGCTCGCGCTCCTCTGGAAGAGAGGTGCAACAACGTAAACCTCGCCGAGGTCTTTCACAGCCTCAACCGCCGCCTGGATGCCCCTTGAATAAATCCCATCGTCGTTGGTGATGAGGATTTTGGCCATTCAATCACCCTTTAAATCCTCAATTTTCGAAATCGCCAAAAGACCCTCTTTGGGAGCAACGCTGAGCAGGTCAGAATCGAGGCTAACGATTCCGTCAAGACCATAATATTTAGCAGTTGCAAGGATTAGGGCATCACCCGGAAGGAGTCCGTATTTTACCGTGAATTTCAACGAGAGAAGAGTAATTTCATGGGTAGTGTCCAAGAAATTAGTGGAACTCAGCAGGGGCAAAACCCGAAGGATGAAAGTTTTGGCGACTTCTTTAACATCTTCCATGTTCTTTTTCAGCTTCCAGTATCCGCCAACATTGGTGCGGAGGTAAACAAAGAGAACTTCGTTGTATACTGTTTCGTTGGTAAACAATCGGAAATTTCCCCTCATAACCTCTGAGAGGAGCGCAGAGGTATCTGAGTTACCCTTAAGGTATTCAATGAAGGGGTTACTGTCAAGGAACAAGCTCATCATACATATCTGCCTCCAGCTCCTGCCAGGATTTGGAGGTTTTCATTATTCCCTTAGCTCTCCGCAGTGCTTCTTCCCTGTCAATCTTGCCTAGAAGAACAGCGAGCTGAATCTCAAGCCACAGAGGGTCGTCAGTCCTGTGCTTAGTCACGATTTTTTCAACATCCTCCATTTTCCCACCATTAAAACCCTTGGCGCCAATCAATTTAAACTTTCCCTCACCTTTAAAAACCCTAACTCCCAGCGGGGTTCAGGTGAGAACATGACATACTGGACGAGCGAGGACAACGTCGCCGGAAAGCCCGGAACGGCGCTGTTTATAATACTCCCGACCATTGGATGCTACCGCTTCCGTATTGGGAAGGCCTGCTACATGTGTGCCTACCCCACGGCGGCACCGAAGGCCAGGTGGAGCCAGGAGGCGATAGTTGATTACGTTAAGGAAGCCCTCAAAAAAATCGAAGGCAAAAAAGGGCCCTTCGCGGTGAGAATGTTCACCTCAGGCTCCTTTTTAGATAACGGAGAGCTCAAACCGGAGACGAGGAGGAAAATCTTTGAGCTTTTAGCCGGGATGGAAAACATCGAGGAGATCGTGATAGAGAGCCGGAGCGAGCTGGTTCGCTACGATGCCGTGAAGGAGCTGGCCGGGATAGTCCCGGACAAGCACTTCGAAGTTGCCATCGGCCTCGAAACGGCCAACGATGATATAGCCGATGTCTCGATCAACAAGGGCAACACCTTCGAGGACTTCGTTAGGGCAGCAGAAATAACTCACGAAGCCGGAGCGAGAGTCAAGACCTACCTTCTGCTGAAGCCGGTATTCTTATCGGAAAGAGACGCGATTGAGGACGTCAAGGAGAGCATAGTTAAAGCAGAACCCTATACGGATACCTTCTCGATAAACATCACGGACATCCAGAAGGGAACGCTCTATGAGAGGCTCTGGGAGAAGAGTGAATATCGCCCGCCGTGGCTCTGGAGCGCGGTTGAGGTTCTCCTCTGGGCGAAGAGGAAGTTCCCGGAGAAGAGAATACTAAGCGACCCCGTTGGGGCTGGCTCAAAGCGGGGCCCTCACAACTGCCTCACCGAGTACGACAGGGTCATAGGTAGGGCGATAAAGAAGTTTTCGGCAACTCAGGAAATCAGCCACATCGAGAGTCTCAAGCCCGGCTGCAAAGAGATGTGGGAGTACATAATAGAGAACGGTCTGCTCGACTGGCAGCTAATCACGTGGTGAATTTACATTTGTAAAGGCATGCTGGAAGTGCCGTGAATAAAAATGGTCATTGGAGCGCTCTAATAAGAGCTTAACAGCGCTTTAGTTCCCTGTTTTTTTCGAATAGTTTTACATGAGGTTCATATGTGAGAAAAACTTCAATATGCGAAAGCTTTAAATGCTTTACATACGTAAAAATATCAGCAATTTGCAGGTGATGATTATGGCAGATGTCGAAATAGATCGGGAGGAATATCTCGTAACCGGGAAAACCGAGGCCGTTGAGATAGACGTCGACACTTTTCTGTGCAAGGGATGCGGAATCTGTCTGGAGATGTGCCCCAGAAAGGTCTTTGAGTGGAGCAAGGAGCTGAGCGAAAAGGGTGTGCACTACCCTGTTCCGGTTCATGCAGACAAATGCGTCAAGTGCAAGCTCTGTGAGCTTCTCTGCCCGGACTTTGCGATAGCGGTCAGGTGGTGAGCATGATTATCCGCGGTGACGAGCCTGAACAGGTCAGGCTCCTTAGGAGGCTTTATCCACCGGGCAACTACTTCATGCAGGGCAATGAAGCTGTTGCTTATGGTGCGCTCTTTGCAGGATGCCGATTTTACGCCGGCTACCCGATAACGCCATCAAGCGAAATAGCGGAGACGATGGCGAGGGAGCTCCCCAAGCTTCACGGCTACTACCTCCAGATGGAGGACGAGATAGGGAGCATAGCGGCGATGGTGGGTGCATCATGGACTGGCTTCAAGGTCATGACCGCCACAGCCGGCCCTGGCTTTTCGCTGATGCAGGAGAACCTCGGCTATGCTATAATGACGGAAACTCCCCTCGTTCTCGTAGATGTCCAGAGGAGCGGGCCTTCAACAGGACAGGCGACAAAGGGAGCGCAGGGAGACTTCTTCCAGGCGAGATGGGGAACCCATGGCGATCACCCTGTGGTTGCCCTTTCTCCGGTAAGCGTTGAAGATGCATTCTGGGAAGCGGTCAGGGCTTTCAACATAGCCGAGAAGCTGAGAACCCCGGTTGTGGTTCTCTTCGATGGAGTTTTAGCCCACACGAGGGAGCAGATAAAGATTCCCGACGTTTCCGAAGTTGAAATAACCTACCGCAAGCTTCCGACCACCGAGGAGGAGGCAAAGCTTCCCTTCGGCGATCCCCACGGGGACGGTGTTCCGCCGATGCCTCTATTTGGCCACGGATACTTCACCCATGTGACAGGTTCAACCCACAAGGAAAACGGGCTGAGGGACGTTTATACCCCCGAGGTTCATGACAGGCTCGTCAGGAGAATCCACAGAAAGATAGAGAAGAACCGTGAGGTTTACGAGAGCTATGAAGAGCACTTCACAGATGATGCGGAGATACTCGTCGTCAGCTGGGGGGTCTCGGCAAGACCTGCACTGGGAGCGGTTCTCAGGGCAAGGAAGGAGGGGATTAAAGCAGGTCTTTTTGTTCCCAAGACCGTTCATCCGTTCCCGGCGAGACGCATGAAAGAACTGTCAGGGAAAGTCAGGGCAGTTCTCGTTCCGGAAATGAACCTCGGGCAGGTAATACTTGAGGTGCAGCGCTACGTTAACGACGATGTCATTCTCAAGGGCGTGAACAAAATCGGCGGCGTGCCTCTGACGGTTGATGAAATACTCCGTGAGATAAGGGGTGTTGCCTGATGGCGGTTAAGATTTACTCCCGGTATGACAAGGTAAGATACCTGAGAAAGGAAGCCCTGCCGACCGCTCTATGTCCGGGCTGCGGTGGTGGGACAGTTCTCAACGCCTTCGCAAATGCCCTTGATGAGCTTAAACTTGACCCGAGAGACCTCGTCGTTGTGAGCGGCATAGGATGCTCCGCCTGGATAGCATCACCCTACTTTTTGGCGGATACCCTTCACACGACCCATGGAAGGGCGATAGCATTTGCTACCGGGGTAAAGGTTGGTTTGCCCGACAAGAAGGTTGTCGTCATAAGCGGCGACGGTGATCTTGCCAGTATAGGAGGGAATCACCTCCTCCACGCGGCGAGGAGGAACATTGACATCACGGTAATCCTCGTCAACAACTTCATCTACGGTATGACCGGCGGTCAGGTTGCCCCGACGACACCATTCGGGGCGATAACAACGACATCCCCCTACAGGAACATAGAGCACCCCCTCCAGATAAGCGAAACCGTTGCCGCTACTGGAGCGAGCTATGTGGCCAGATGGACGACCGCGCACATCTATCAGCTCATAGCAAGCATAAAGAAAGCTCTAACCGTTAAGGGCTTCTCGCTCGTCGAGGTCATCTCACAGTGCCCTGTACAGTACGGAAGAAGGAACAGGATGAAGGAGCCGGCACAAATGCTCCGCTGGTTCCTCAAGAACTCGGTACCCGTCAGCAAGGCAAAGGACATGAGCCCGGAGGAGCTTGAGGGCAAGTTCATCATAGGGGAGATAATGGACAGACAGAGGCCCGAGTTTACCACGGAGCTCAACAAGCTGATAGATGAGGTTCAGGAGCACTTCGGGCTTAAAGGTGAGGGTGATGTTTGAGGCCGTTGGAAAAAGGGTCAGGGAAGCCTTCGGTGGTAGGGTGGAAGAGGTTGTAATCTTCGGCTCCAGGGCCAGAGGGGACTGGAGGGAAGAAAGCGACCTCGATGTCCTGGTTGTCCTCGATAGGGTCAAACCCTGGGACTGGGACATTGCCGGAAGGTTAAGCGCCGAGCTGACGCTTGATCTTGGAGTCTCTGTCATGATAGTGCTCCATTCGGTTAAGGACAGTCTCTATCAGAGTGCCCTGCGGGAGGGCATTGCGATATGAACGAGATAATTGCGCTGATCAAGAGAGCGGAGGAAAGACTAATGGCCTCCAAAGACCTCTTTTC
>JALSON010000027.1 GCA_026986455.1 Thermococcaceae archaeon
CGGACACGATCCCCTCGATGTAAGGCTGATTATGAGGCCGACGAGCGAAACAGCGATGTATTCCATGTTCTCCCTGTGGATTCGCTCCCACGCTGACCTTCCATTCAAAATCTACCAGATAGTCAACGTCTACCGCTATGAAACCAAACATACAAGGCCTTTAATCAGGGTCAGGGAGATAAGCAGGTTTTTTGAGGCCCACACAGCCCACGACAGCTTCGAGGATGCGGAGAGGCAGATAAGGGAAGACCTTGAGATATTCGGAAGGCTCATGGAGAAACTTGCAATGCCCTACATCGTCTCAAAGAGGCCTGAATGGGACAAGTTTCCCGGTGCCTACTACTCCCTTGGCGCTGAGGTCATGATGCCGGACGGCAGGACGCTGCAGATAGGAACCATGCACAACTACAGGCAGAACTTCGCAAAGGCATACAACATCCAGTACGAGACCGAGAGCGGGGAGCATGAGTACGTGCACCAGACGACCTACGGGATGAGTGAGCGTCTTTTGGCGGCTGTTATGGCGGTTCATGGGGACGATAGGGGCATTGTTTTACCGCCTGCAATAGCACCGATACAGGTCGTAATAGTGCCGATTCCCAAGAAGGACTCACCGTATGATGTGCATGCGTATGCAAGGGGCATCGCGGAGGAGCTCCGGAGTTCGGGTTTCAGAGTCCACGTTGATTTCAGGGATATAAGGCCCGGGAGGAAGTTCTACGACTGGGAGCTGAAGGGCGTGCCGCTGAGGATAGAGGTCGGACCGAGGGACATTGAAAACGGAAAGGCTGTGCTTGCAAGGAGGGACACGCTTGAAAAATTCACGGTTGGGCGGAGTGAGCTTGTGGAAAGAGTTAAAGAAACCCTCGATGCAATTCACAGGAACCTCCATGAGAGGGCAAAGGAGTTCCTTGAGGGCCACATAAAGCGCGTTGATACCATTGAGGAGGCAAGGGCGGTCTTCGAGGATAGGCGGGGAGTAGTGGAGATTCCCTGGTGCGGTGAGGAGAGCTGCGGTCTTGAGATGGAGGAGATACTCGACGCGAAGATGCTTGGAACGCCCTATCCTGATGAGAAAGCGAAGATTGAGGGCAAAAAATGTGCCCACTGTGGAAAAGAGGCCAGGTTCGTGGCGAGATTTGCCAGAACCTACTGACCTCCCTATTTTTCTGAAAAGAAATTGAAAGGAAAAGGGCTACCTCTTTATTTCAGTTGTGTTGAGGGCAAGTTTGAGGACTCCTACGGCTTCCCTTATGTATCTGTATGCCCTCAGCATTTCATAGGGGAGAGGAAAGCCGTATTTCCCAAAGCCGCCCACAGCCTTTTTGAACTGGATCGTGGCGTTATCGTACAGTGCCTGAGCAAACGTAAGTGTCTGATTGTCCACCCCTGCGGCGATGCTCTCGTTGTAGAGTTTCCCGAACTGCACGTCATACTTCATGTATGCATAGTACCAGTATATTGAAATCTTTGCAAGAGCCTGCGCTCTCTTGGTTTCCGATGGAATATAGGCCGCCCCGGCTAATGGAAGCGCCAGGAACATCAGAAGGAGTCCCAACGCGAGGATTTTCCTTTTCATGGGGAACACCTCCACTAATGTGTCTATCTCAATATTTTTAAATTTTCCTCCCCTGCGGTTGTGAGACATTCTCACCTTTTAGGCAAGTCCTTTAGAAACCCAACCTTTAAAAGAGGAAGGTGGAATGCACCACCATGATTTTAGGAATCCACGACGGTCACGACGCAGGAGCCGTGCTAATAGACGACGGAAGGATATTCACCCTCAACGAGGAAAGGCTCAACAGAATCAAAAAATATCGGGGCTTCCCAGTTCTGAGTGTTGGGAAAGTAATGGAGATAGTTGGGGCATCGCCGGAAGACGTTGAAATCATAGCGATCGCGGGGATATTCAGAAAGCAGAAACGCCTGCTTGAACTGGATAGGAGCCTCAGAGCAATATTCGGTGCGGACTTCAAGAAGAAAGTCCTCTTAGTCGAGCATCACTTAGCTCACTCAGCCTCGGCTTACTACACCTCCGGCTGGAGAGATGCCCTCGCTGTAAGCATTGATGCGGCCGGAGACGGGCTCAGCTCCTCGATTTACATCGCGAGAGACGGTGAGATGATACGAATTGCCCAGAGCACTTATCTGGATTCCCTCGGCGACTTCTACGCCTCCGTTACCGAGCTTCTTGGGTTCAAGCCGATGCGCCACGAGGGCAAGGTCATGAGTTTGGCGGCGTACGGCAGGCCAGCCTACGATCTGAGCTCGATAATCGAGCTGAACGGCCTGAGCTTCGACAACCATCTCGGGCTCATTGGGATTGAGGCTACGAGAAAGCTCGTCCAGTTCTTCGGCTACCCCCTTTCGAGGGCAAAGGAAATAGCCATGGAGATGAAGCGGGGAAATCTCGAAGGAAAGTTCCAGAGAAAGGCCATGGATATAGCGGCGAGCGCCCAGGCGCATCTGGAGAAGCTGATTGACGAGCTTGGAATTAAACTAATGGGCTATGGTCTTCCCATAGCGTATGCCGGCGGAGTTGCTCAGAATGTCAAGGCCAACGCGGTTCTGAGGCAGGTTCTTGGGGACGATAATCTCTGGGTCTTTCCGGCTATGGACGACGGGGGTCTGGCATTCGGCGCCGCGGTCTTTGTGAAGGCCCAGTTTGAGAGGCTTGACGGGAAGTGGAAGCCCTTTAAGCTGGAGCACGTCTACCTCGGGCCGGCCTACGGGGAAGAGGATGTCGAGGGGCTTCTGAAGAGGGAAGAGCTTGAGTTCGAGGAGGTAAGCGAGATTCCGAGCTTCGTGGCGGATGCCCTGGCTGACGGCAAACTGGTGGGGTTCTTCCAGGGAGCAATGGAGTTTGGGCCGAGGGCTCTGGGCAACCGTTCCATTTTAGCCGACCCGAGGGATGAGGGCGTCAAGGATAGGCTCAACGTTGCTCTAAGGAGGGACGTCTTCCAGCCATTCGCGCCTTCCCTGCTGTGGGAAAAAGCTGAGAAATACCTCGAAGACCTCGGAGGAAAGCCGAACGAGTTCATGACGATGAGCTACACTGCGAGCGAAAGCTTTAGGGAGCTCGCCCCCGCTGTCATTCACGTGGACGGCACAACGAGGCCGCAGGCGGTAAGAAAGGAAATCAACCCGACTTACCACGAAGTCATCAAAGCCTTCGAGCGGAAGACAGGCCTTGGAGCGATTTTAAATACCAGTTTCAACATGCACGGCGAGCCGATAGTCTGCTCACCCGAGGATGCTTTGGGGACGTTCCGGAAGGCAAATCTTGACCTGCTCGTCCTTGAAGGACATGCTGTTCATCAGTGAACCATTTGGCACTTCGATGAACATCTTTTCGTTGAGGTAAAGTTATAAACATTGTCCCGAAGAAAAAGCTGTGATGCTCATGGCGCTGAGCGACAGACTAAGCCTGGTTAACCCTTCTGAAATTAGAAAGCTTTTTGATCTGGCTCAGGGCGTTGAGGGGCTCATTTCACTCGGCATCGGTGAGCCGGACTTTGATACCCCCGAGCACATCAAGGAATACGCAAAGGAAGCTCTTGACAGAGGGATGACTCATTATGGCCCGAATGCAGGACTGATGATGCTCAGGGAAGCCCTTGCATGGAAGCTCAAGGAACAGAACGGCATCGATGCCGACCCCAGGACACAGATCATGGTAACCATTGGAGCTAATCAGGCCCTCCTGATGGGGCTTGCAACGTTCCTCCGGGATGGCGAGGAGGTTCTCATCCCCGGCCCGATGTTCGTCAGCTACGCTCCGGCCGTTATTTTGGCAGGAGGAAAGCCGGTTGAGGTTCCGACCTATGAGGAAAACGAATTTAGGCTTTCTGTTGAAGACCTCGAAAAGCACGTGACCGAAAAGACAAGGGCGCTCATCATAAACACCCCCAACAACCCAACCGGTGCGGTTCTCACCAGGAAGGACCTCGAAGAGATAGGTAACTTCGCGGTGGAGCACGACCTAATAGTCTTCAGCGATGAGGTTTACGAACACTTCGTTTACGACGGGGCCAGAAACCACAGCATAGCCTCCCTCGACGGCATGTTTGAGCGCACCATCACCATCAACGGTTTCTCAAAGACCTTCGCCATGACCGGATGGAGACTTGGATTCGTGGCCGCCCCTGAGTGGATAATCGAGAGGATGACCCGCTTCCAGATGTACAACGCCACCTGCCCGGTCACCTTCGCCCAGTACGCGGCGGCGAAGGCTCTGAAGGACGAGCGCAGCTGGAAGGCCGTCGAGGAGATGAGGAGGGAGTACGAACGCAGGAGAGACCTCGTGTGGAAGAGGCTCAACGAGATGGGACTTCCAACCCTCAAGCCCAAGGGCGCCTTCTACATCTTCCCGCGCGTGAAAGACACGGGTCTGACCAGTAAGGAATTCAGCGAGCTGATGCTCAGGGAGGCAAAGGTTGCGGTCGTTCCGGGAAGCGCATTCGGAAGTGCAGGGGAGGGCTACATCAGGATAAGCTACGCCACAGCCTATGAAAAGCTCGAAGAGGCCATGGACAGAATGGAGAAAGTGCTGAGGGAGGAGAAGCTCGTTTAAAGCCTGAGAAGCTCAACGTTTCTGGCCTTTTTCTCCTTTTCGTCGAACTCAATGACCGCGTAGTGGCCCCTGAAGAGGGGGCCGGGGTTCACTATCACCGTATCACCGATTCTATCAACGCTCCTCGCCTCGTGAATGTGGCCGCATACGACGAGAGGGGGCTGATTCTTCTCGATGAATTCCCTCAATGCCCTGCTGCCGACGTGCATGCCGAGGTGTACCCTGTCAGCCCTTGTCCCGTGGGGCGGGGCATGGGAGAGGATTACATCGTCCTCTCTGTAATTTTTCAGGAGTATTTCCCGGATTTCTGCCTCTGTGAGCTCCCATATTGTGCTGAAGGGCGTTATGTTTGAACCGCCGATTCCAACGATGCCGGCTCCACCAACCTCAACGCGCCTGCTGTGGACGTTTATTCCGAGTTCGCTCAAAAGTTCCGGGACGTCCCTGCCGTCGCAGTTGCCGAAAACCGAAAAAACAGGTTTCCGAAGGGAAAGGAAGTGGCCGAGGATTTCCTCAGCTTTATCCCTTCCCTGAAAGTTCGTCAGGTCTCCGGCTATCAGGAGGAGGTCGAACTCCATGTCCTCCAGCATCTTCCCGAGCCTCTCCGCCTTCCCGCTCCTTCCGTGGATGTCTGTGATTGCCACGATCCTCATATGCCTCCCTCAGAAGGCCATTCCCATGCTCTCGGCGATTCTCCTCAGCCTCTCGATCCTCTTTTCCGTCGGCGGGTGGGTTGAGAAGAGGT
>JALSON010000028.1 GCA_026986455.1 Thermococcaceae archaeon
AAAATACTGATCTTCTCTTAGTATAAACACTCCCATTTTTTCTGGTGTTACTCCTATATATATGTTTCTATGAACTAACATATAAATAACAGTTGAACAACAATAACAGTTGTACAAAAATTCCAACATTCATTTAAAAGGCATTGAAAGAATTTGCAGTGGGTATATGTAAAATCCTTTATAAATCCATGTTTCCAAATATCCGGCAACATCCACCATCCATTTCTCCAAACCCCGGTTCCAGTGGAAATAAAACTCTGGGGGGTCTTTAAAATGTTCATCGAAATGGAGCTTGGTTTCCACTGGAATATACAGTGCACCCATGCACCCAAAAGAACCTGCATGTTCAACTCATAGGATGGGTGTGTGATACCCGCATTGAGATTTTCAACGCCATTTATGCGGCAATCACTGATGAGTTTATCCTGAGGGAGTTATGTTATAACTCTGTAATTATGCCGAGTTCTGTTTCCACTGGAAGCTCACCTGCAGGTTTTTGATCTGCTGCCCCGGGAGAAAAGTATATAACCCTACGGATTTTTACTCTAATCAGCAGTATGTTTGTGGGTGAGACCATGGCGAAGAAAAAGAAGGCTGCCGATGAAATAAAAGAACTGGAGGAGTTTGAAGAGCTCGAAATTCATGATAACCCTGCAGAGGAGACCCCAAAAAAGAAAAAGAAGGAAAAGACCGTGGCCACGCTTGAGGATCTTCCGGGAGTCGGGCCCGCAACTGCGGAGAAGCTCAGGGAGGCAGGTTATGACAGCATAGAGGCTATAGCTGTTGCATCCCCGATGGAGCTCAAGGAGATTGCAGGAATAAGTGAGGGTGCGGCTTTAAAGATCATTCAGGCCGCGAGGGAGGCGGCAAACATCGGGACTTTTATGAGGGCAGACGAGTACTACGAGCGCCGAAAAACCGTTGGAAAGATTACAACAGGAAGCAAATCGCTTGATAAACTCCTTGGCGGGGGAATTGAGACGCAGGCCATAACGGAATTCTTCGGCGAGTTCGGTTCAGGGAAATCCCAGACAGCGCACACCCTTGCCGTCACCGTGCAGCTTCCTCCTGAGGAAGGGGGACTTAACGGTTCGGTTATATGGATTGACACCGAAAACACCTTCAGGCCCGAGAGGATAAAACAGATCGCCGAAAACAGGGGGCTTGACCCGGACGAAGTCCTGAAGCATATATACGTTGCGAGGGCATACAACTCAAACCACCAGATGCTCCTGATTGAGAAGGCGGAGGAGATAATAAAGGAGAAAATGGAGAGCGACAAGCCCGTTAAGCTAATAATCATCGATTCTCTGATGGCTCACTTCAGGGCCGAATACGTCGGCAGGGGCTCCCTCGCTGAGAGACAGCAGAAGCTCGCCAAGCATCTGGCCACCATTCACAGGGTTGCAAACCTCTACGATGTTGCTGTGTTCGTTACAAACCAGGTTCAGGCAAAGCCCGATGCATTCTTCGGCGATCCGACGAGGCCCATCGGCGGCCACATCTTGGCTCATTCAGCCACAGTCAGGATTTATCTCAGAAAGGGGAAGGCCGGGAAGAGGGTTGCAAGGCTTATTGACGCCCCGCACCTTCCTGAGGGTGAGGCCATATTCAGGATAACCGAGAGGGGAATTGAAGACTGAACCCGGGAGATTAGCTTTTTAACCCCTTTCCAATATTTCTCCTGATGCCGAAGGTTGAAGCAAAAATAAATCCTACCCCTGAGGAACTGGTGGATATACTGTCCAGGGCACTGGCAGCTGAGGCTATTCTAACGCTCTTTGCCCGCTGCAGGGTTCATTATGACGGGAGGGCCAAAAGCGAGCTCGGTCCCGGGGACAGAATTATCCTCATCAAACCGGACGGATCCTTTTTGATTCACCAGAAGAACAAGCGTGAGCCCGTCAACTGGCAGCCGCCCGGCAACATGGTGAGTTTTTCCATTGAGGATGGTGCTGTGCGGCTGAGAAGTGTGAGAAGGAAGCCAAGAGAGGTTCTTGAAGTTGACCTGATCGAGACGTATCTCATCTCATATTTCCAGGCCGAGGATTATGAGGAGCTCGCCCTCACGGGGAGCGAGGCCGAAATGGCGGATTTGATTTTTGAAAATCCGGAACTTATTGAAGATGGTTTCAGGCCTCTCTTCAGGGAGAAGCCGATAAAACACGGCATTGTGGATATACTCGGCAGGGATAGAGATGGAAACCTCGCCGTCCTTGAGCTCAAGCGCAGGAGGGCCGACCTGCATGCCATCAGTCAGCTGAAGAGGTACGTGGATACCCTGAGTGAGGAGCACGGCAATGTAAGGGGAATTCTGGTCGCCCCATCATTAACCTCCGGTGCTAAAAAACTCCTTCAGGAGGAGGGTCTGGAGTTCAGGAAGGTTGAGCCGCCGAAGAGAGGGAAAAAGAAAGCCGGGCGCCAGAAAACCCTCTTCTAATTCCCCTTCTGATTAACTCATCCTCATCTCGTGGGGTAGCATCTCCCTCACCTTTGCCCGGATTACGCCGTCCCTCTCCATCTCGATGACCTTTCCGAGTCCGAGGAGCTTCAGCTGAATTCTGACGATAGTTTGCTCCCTCTCATCGCTCTCCTCCCACAGGATTCTCTGATCCATCTCCTCAAACTTCAGAATTTCCGCTATCAGGCCCTCCGTACCACGCGTAACATCGTGGAATGTCTCATACGTGAGGAAAACCCTCGTCCTTCTCTCTACACCTTCTAAGGCCTCTATGTTCCTTGCGCTTCTGAGCTCAACGGTTTTGTATGGGTTCCTCAGGAGATCATCGAGAACTCTCCGGGAAATTCCCGTGAGAACTATAACCTCCATATTCCCACCTCACAGATATATGCTCTCATACTGCCGTTCGGCCTTCTTCCTTGCGGCTTCCATCTGCTCGTGCATCCTCTTAAGCTGCTCCTCTATCATCTGCGCCTCCCTGAGCAGGGGTTCGGTCGAGAGCTCCACTGGAACGAACTTCTTCAGGGCTTCGATGACATTTGCTGCGGCCCTTGGGTCTGGCCTGTCCCCGAAGGTTTCCCCAAGAAGCACGTATGCCTTCAGCTTTTCCCTGCTCGCCTCCCACAGCATCCTTCCGCTCATTCCCATTATGGAGCCGTATGTGAGCACATTTATTCCTGCATTTTCAAGTTCCCTGTTCTCCTCCTCACTCGCTCCAACACCCCAGACTCCCATCTGCTCCTTGAAGAAGCCTATGCCCATGCCCCCGAGGGAAATAACCTTTTGGGCGTTGTTTTCCTTGAGGTAGGATATAATCTCCCTTGCTATTGCATTTACGAGGGTTGGCGTGGTGTATATATCTGCCACCGCCAGGATTAAGTTGTCCTTTCCATAGAAGCGAAGCGGCGGATTTGGTTTTCCCTCAAGAATCAGGGCCATCGGGGGCAGAAACTCGCTCTCAACGTAGCCTATTATGTCCATGTTTAACTCTTTAATCAGAAAATTCGCCGCTATATGGCCGACGAGGCCTATTCCCGGATATCCCTCAATAAAAATGGGGCCCTCAATTTTGGGGAGTATCAGCTCAACGGGCTTCTGCATGCTCTCACCCATAGGGAATTGGGTTCACAGGGAATTAAAGTTTTCCCTGATACAGAGCTCCGCCAGAGATATAGGGATTGAAAAAGAAAAATCAAAAACACCTTTAAATAGTTGGGAGATAATCTCATTCCTGGTGATGGCAATGCCAAAGATCGGTATTATCGGCGGGTCAGGTGTCTACGGCGTATTTGAGCCGAAGAAGAGCATTAAGGTGCATACCCCTTACGGGCGGCCATCCGCACACATCGAAATAGGGGAGATAGAGGGCGTCGAGGTTGCGTTCATTCCGCGGCATGGGAAGAGTCATGACATCCCCCCGCACGAGGTGAACTATAGGGCAAACATCTGGGCGCTAAAAGAACTCGGTGTCGAGAGGATCATCGGCGTAACTGCGGTGGGCTCGCTCCGTGAGGAGTATAAGTCCGGCGACATAGTGATAACCGACCAGTTCATTGACTTTACCAAAAAGAGGGACTACACCTTCTACAACGGTCCGAGGGTTGCCCACATCTCGATGGCCGACCCGTTCTGCCCTGAGATGAGGGGGATTTTCTACGAAACAGCAAAAGATCTCGGCTTTCCCGTCCATGAAAAGGGCACATACGTGTGCATAGAGGGGCCGAGGTTCTCCACGAGGGCGGAGAGCTTCATGTTCCGCCAATTTGCCCACATAATTGGAATGACCCTTGTTCCGGAGATAAACCTCGCCCGGGAGCTTGGAATGTGCTATGTCAACATAGCAACGGTTACTGACTACGACGTCTGGGCAGACAAGCCGGTTGATGCACAGGAGGTTGTTAAGGTGATGAAGGAGAACAACTACAAGGTTCAGGAACTGCTCAGGAAGGGCGTTCCAAAAATCCCTGAGGAGAGGAATTGCGGCTGTGCCGATGTGCTGAAGAGCATGTTCGTGTGAAATTTGTGAACTTTTGACACTTCTCTCCCTATTTCGTTCGTTGTTTTTGCTGCTTTTGTTACTACTGTCTGTTGGTGCGCTTTTAAACCTAAATAACCTCCACGGGTTGTTGGATAAATTCCGAGTAAAGTCTTTTACCTAACTTTGAAAAAAAATAAATACACAATAGTAAATAGTAAGACTTAAATATGAGTTTGTCTTCATTAATAATGGTGATGCTCGTGAGGCGGTTCCTTGCCGTGATGGTAGTCTTCCTCGTGCTGGGCTTGACCGTCAGCTCTGCTATGGCGGCGTCTGATGTCGTGCCGAAGTCAACACAGAGCATCTCCCGACCTTCAGGATGTCCCTGTTGCTTTGAGAATATATCCTCTTCCATCGACTTCAAAGTTCAAGTACTTCAGGGAGCAGCCTCGTACTTAATTGCTATGCATGTGTTATCTAGGGATATTCCTGATATTAAGGACAGTCTAAATCAAAATGTTAAGCTAGTTCGTCCACAGTACTATCTATCTTATGTAAGGATTGGTAAGGTGGGTAATTCAACAATAGAGCAAGTAGTCATTCCGCTTCTTGTAAAAACGGAGAATGGAGAATATAAAGGCATATTAGTATCTTTAAGGAATTCAACTGGAGTTTATAGTGTTCTGGCTATTCAGATAGGATCAGAAGAGATTTATGGCACTTACATAGAAAGGTCTCTTAATGGCACTGTAAAGGATAGTGGGGCGATACATATCCTTTTTAATAGGAGTTTAGTCCAGAAATATTCTTCAATTTTACCCCAATCGAAA